>VHCZ01000076.1 GCA_016871535.1 Verrucomicrobiota bacterium | reverse complement strand
TTGGGAGACGGTGTTGAGGGATTACCGGGCGAGCTCTCGAGTCGTGTTTCCCAACGATCTCGGGGTGTCGGCGTCCCATGCGGACGAGTTTCATGCTCCTTATCACAATCGGCGGACCACGAGCCGGCTATCCTTCAACACCTCCGACCAATGGCGTTCATTCGATATTGGATGGGCCGGCGGCGTGTTTCAGGAGGTGGACTACAACGAGCTGAACATCGGCAAACCGTACAAACCGTGGGAACGCCTCCCCATTCGCTACGAACTAGGCCTTCGGTTCGAGGACCTGCCCGACGGAGGGAGCCACATCGCCTGGCTGAACCGGATCGTGTTCGACTATTTCATCAAGGATGACATGTGGGTGAAGGCCTCCCTGCAGCATCGCGATGCGAGCGTGCATAACATCAGCGTGATCTACGGCTGGAAGATCAGACCCAAGATTCAGTGGTATCTGGTTTTCAACAGTGTCGAGGAACGCCAAGAGGCCGCGAAGAGCGTCTTTACCAAGTGGGTTTACACCTTCCATTGAACCCGGAACGTTAGTCCCGAAGGTAAAGGGGGCCGGTCCAAGGGTCAGTCCTCACGATTAAAACTGTCTGCTTGCTCTGCGCACTGGCTTTTGTCCAATTGTGATGCGCGAGTTGGTATTGGACAAAAGTGTCGATATCCGCTTTGAGCCCCTGGGTCGGGTTCAGTTTGGGACGACTGATAATTGCGGCAGCCTTTTGGACCGCTTCGACGTAATCGCTGGTTTCCAGCGTAAAAAGAGTCGGCGTCCGTTTTTCTGGTGCGCAAACCAAAAGATGTTGCCACGTTTGTAAAGTCCACGTATTTTTTCGGTCATAACAAGAATGTTTCAGTTGATCCGGTCCCCAATGCCGGCTGGACTGTCACAGTTTTTGTCACACTTGTCAGGTCTTCATGGTGTTACATGGGTCTGTATGGACTTGGAAGTTGCTTGAAATCAACGATGCGCGGTTAGCTCAGTGGTAGAGCACTACCTTGACACGGTAGGGGTCAGAGGTTCGAACCCTCTATCGCGCACCATCTTCTACATCAGAACCTTCGCCGCCGCCTGACAGGGGCCAGAACCGATTCGGATCTGATCCATTTCACGATTCCCATACCAAATTGGAACCCGGAGGTTGACCGGCGGCTAAAGTTTCGAATGGAACCGCCGACTATAGAGTTTGATAAGCCGGAAGGGCGAACTTGGTGGTACCGTAATCAGGTTCGCTGCAAGTTTATCCAGCGGCAAGGATGCCGCTCGTGCGATAGACAAAAGGATTTGTCTTATGGTTATACAACGGGATGCTTGGTCAATCGGTGCGCTCTCTTCGAGCGACCAGAACGCGCAGTCGTTCCACTCGCCCAACTGGAAGCATTCGCGCGGGAAGCGATCTTCACAGCAGGAATTGGCCGTAATCGAAGACGACGTGGTCCCGATCGGGTCGCACCCTCCTCACCCCCTCACCAGACCGGCAAGTTTCGGGCTCATCAACGCCATCACTTTCAATCAAACGCAGGAGGGTTTTCTCAGCAAGGTGCAGGAAGCGCTGCAACGCATGAACGAGCTTTCAGTCATGGCGCAAAATGAGACGCAAAGCGAAGCGGAGCGTCATTCCTATAAAGTCGAGTTCGCTCAACTGCAGGATCGCATCCGGGATATCGAGAACAAGATGTTCAAGGCGATCAACCTGTTTCAATCCGAGCCTACGGAATCCAGCCCGGAAGTCAGCAGCCTGCGCGTCCGACCGGAAGGTGCCGATTCGCTTGGCACCCGGGAGTTGAACAAGTGCCTGGAGAACACGTCTGATGCGACTCTGACCACGATTGACAACGCGAAAGACGCCTCCGCGGCCGTGGACACAATCCATCATGCGCTGGAGGCCGTGGCGGATCTGCGAGCGAAAGTCAGCGTCGATATTCAACGACTGAACTCCACAGGCGAACAGTTGTCCGCCATGGATATCAGTCCAGACCAGGCGGACCTGGAAATCCGGGACGTTAACGTGGCCGAGGAAAGCACGCGTTATCTCCGGCATGACATTCTGCGGAAATCAGGCACGGCTATGCTCGCACAGGCCAATGCGATTGCGCAGTCCGCGCTTCGCCTTTTGGGTTAGACGACGGCGGCGTGACGCAGAGAATGTCTGACGATGAGCGAGACTCCCGCCAAGCCGTGCGTCGATGGCTCGCAGGAGTCTCGCCCCACTTTCGTGATCTGAGGGAATATTCGAATAACGCGAAAAGCCTCGCCGAGTAAACTCCACTCTGGATAGTCTTCTCCATGAATTCGAGCGAGCTTCCCAACCTCCTCATCGCCATGGGCTGTCCGGTGGAGAAATCCTCTGAGATGGCGGCTCAACTCGAAAAACGAGCCAGGCAATTGTGCGCGCAGAAAGGCACGACTTACGAGCAAGCCCTGGCACACTTGATCCACTTGATGAAACAGGGTTGGGCGGCGAAAGAAATAGGACTTTGAATTGGAGAACCGAACTCAGCCTGGACCCGTAATGATTCAGCCCTGGCCATCCCTTCATGCATCCATTGCCGGTGATTTCAGGATTTTCAAAATCAGGCAAGAGACCAAGCGCTCTCCTCGAACGGAACTCTGCCAGGATTTTTTCATCCTCGACTGCGCAAACTGGGTGAATGTGATCGCCCTGACGACCGACGACCATCTGGTGATGGTGGAGCAATATCGGCACGGCTCAAAAACGGTCGAACTGGAAGTCCCGGGAGGCGTGATCGACCCTGAAGACGTTTCTCCGATGTCCGCTGCCGCGCGTGAACTCCGCGAGGAAACCGGTTATGCCGGTGATGGGCCGTTGATGTTAGGCCAGGTGTTTCCGAATCCAGCCATCATGAGCAACACGTGTTACACGGTCCTGATCCAGAACTGCTGGCTGCAACACCAGAGGGCTCTGGATCACGGCGAGGATTTGATCACTCGCTTGGTGCCGGTTCGCGAGATCGAGAATTTGATCGCTTCCGGGAGAATCCGCCACGCGATGGTGGTCGTGGCTCTGCGGTTTTTTGAACTCTGGCGGAGGGGTTCGCTGGTCAGGTGAATGCCCCGCCTTGCGGCGCGTTGTTTGTCGGTTCGAGAAGGAGTATTGGAGTGCTGCATTCCCGATACTCCAATACTCCGCCACTCCAACACTCCTTGCTGGGGCCATCCCCCCCAGGCTTCCTTTTCAGCCTTTCGTTCCTTCCCGGATCTTTTCCTTTTTTTCTTCGAGCTCGGCTTGCAACGACTTGCGGTCGCTGGCGAGTTGTTTTTCGAGTTGCTGGATGGCTTCGTAATCGCCGTTAGCTGCCGCTTTGGCGATCTCGCCTTTCAGGAAAATCTCCCTCTCTGCAACCTTGGCAGCATAAACGGAAACCAGTTCCGCCAACTGTTTCTTCTGATCCTCGGTCAATCTGGCCGGCGGTGGGCTCGACTTGCTCAGACGTTCCATCGCGATTTCGTAGGCTGATTTCATAGCATCGAAGGTCTCAGTTTTTGCCAATCAATCGTCGGTGTTTGTGCCCGTGGCGCCCACTGGAGGCTTCTTCTTCCAGGGCATTTCCGGAAATTTCCCCGGCAACTTGACAGGCGGAGGTTTGGGTTGAACCATTGCCAGTTCTGCGTCGGACGGTGCTGAAGCGGACGTTGGGCTGGATTCTCTCCAGGACGCGATTCGGGCCTGCAGCCCGTGGTGTTCTGCGGTCTTCTTGTCGCCGCTTTTCATGTAAAACAGCGACAGGTTCGTGTGCACGAGCTGCTCTTTGGGGCGGAGCTTCTCGGCCTTGTGGCCTTCAACAATTGCGGAGGCGTAGTCTCCTTTTCGATAGTAGGCCATTCCCAGTGAGAGTTGGGCGTCGAATTGTTCAGGATCCTCAGCAAGGATCGATTTCAGCCTGGCAATCGATTCATCGTAACTGCCCTTGCTGAAGGCGTACATCGCTTCGTCGTATTGGTCCTGCAAACTCGACATAGATTCCTTTTGACAACCAAGGATATGGCACCAGTCTAACGGCCACGCAAGTGTGGACTGGGACCCCGTAGCCGGTCGAAACCCCAGAATCCTGGCCCAATGAAGAGATCGAGACACAGAATGCATTGCCCAATAAAGCTCCTTTCCACAGATTTTGACGGAACGCTGCATGAAGAAAGCGCGAACCCTCCCGTTCCCCATCCCGCGCAGAAGATAATCGGAAGGTTACAGTCCAAAGGAGTGATCTGGGTGATCAATACAGGAAGAGATCTGCCCAGTCTTCTGGACAGCCTGGATCGGGCGCGGCTTCAAAACCAGCCGGACTTCGTAGTGACGGTCGAACGTGAGATTCACGAGCGGCGCGATTCAGCTTACGTTGGGTTGACCGAATGGAATGCACGCTGCGGGCAGGCGCATGAACGAGTTTTCGCCCAGGTTCGACCTGATGTGCCCCGACTGGCCGACTGGATCAACTGCCGATTCAAGGCCAAGGTTTATGAGGACCCTTATTCACCCTTGTGTTTGATTGCGCAATCGAGCCAGGACGCGGACGCGATTCACGAGTACCTGGAGGGTTATTGTGGTGGCATTCCTGGACTGACCGTTGTCCGAAATCACATTTACGCGCGGCTCTGCCATGCAGATTACAACAAGGGCTCTGCGCTGACCGAGATTGCCCGCCGTCTCGGTGTCACTCCGGACGGGACAGTCGCAGCGGGGGATCATTTGAACGATCTCCCCATGCTTTCGACAACGCGGGCGAAGTGGCTGATCGCGCCAAGCAATGCGGTTGAAGAAGTGAAGACCCTGGTTCGTCAACAAAACGGCTATGTCAGCGACGAACCGCATGGCTTTGGCTTGGCGTGCGGGTTGGAACGAATCGAAGCGAACTGCTTCGGTGATTAGAGGCCAAGAAGCGCCAATTAGCCTCCAGAATGAAGCCTTATGGGCCGTGGCGAGAAGCTCTGCACAGGCCGACTGAAAGCTGCGCAAGCTATTTTGCCACAGAGAGATATGGCACATGATTATCGTTTGACAGAGAGACTGCGGGTGTTAGTGTGACTTCGGCAGCATGCCATACGCATCGACTAACAAGTAACTTTCAACCGTGCCTCGACGGGACGCGTGGCGAGGCACTCAACGGAATGGATTCTTTTCAATGAGTGAAGCAACGATAGCTGCGCCCACGACAGGGCACAGTCCGGGGTTATCGAGAATTCCGGAGGCGGTCATTCGCATCGCGGGAAATTCTCAAGACGGGATTCAAGCAATCGGAGGGTTCCTCGCCAGGTTGGCGGGGCGGAGCGAGCAGGAGGTCATGACGTTCATGACGATTCCTTCCACGATCTCCGGGGGGCCATCGATTTTTCAGGTTCGGATTGGTTCCGGCGAAGTCCTCAGCGCCGGAGATGAAGCCGATGTTCTGCTGGCATTCTATCAACACTCTTACGAAAGCCACCTCAGTTCCCTCAGAAAAGGCGGAATCGTTCTTTACGATGCCGATCACGTCGAACCCAACGCCGAGTGGCAGAAGGATTATCGGCACGTCGGGGTGCCCGTTTCCAGCCGAACGGTCGAAGCCATCGGCGGAACGGCAAAGGACAAAGGGAAGAACATTTTCGCGCTTGGCCTGGTCGCGAAGATGTTCGACTTGAACGTTCAAAAGTTGACTCAGCTCATCTCGGAGCGTTTCACCGGGAAGGATCCGAGCGTTCTGAACAACGCGCTCACGGCCTTTCACGCGGGCTATGGATATTCGCTGGAGAACACGCTCGAAACATTTCGCTTCGCTGAGAGCCAGAAAAAGGATCGTCCTCAGGTTGTCATGTCCGGGAACGAGGCATTGGCTTACGGGTTGATTGCAGCCGGCGTCCGCTTCGGCGCAGGCTACCCCATCACTCCCTGGTCGGACATCATGGAATTGCTCCGGCGGGAACTGCCGAAATACGGCGGAACTTTCGTTCAGTGCGAGGACGAGATCGCCTCAATTTCCATGGCTCTGGGGGCAAGCTATGGCGGGAGAGTCGCCGTAACCGGTTCGAGTGGCCCGGGGATTTCCCTGAAAACGGAGGCGTTGGGTTGGGCAGTCATGGCTGAGGTTCCTCTGGTGATTTGCGATATTCAGCGCGGCGGCCCTTCGACGGGAATGCCCACCAACGTGGAACAATCCGATCTGAACATCGCCGTTTTTGGCGGGCACGGGGACAGCCCGCGAGTGGTTCTGGCTCCGGCGAACGTCGAAGATTGTTTCTACACCGCGATTGAGGCCGTGAATATCGCCCGTGAATACAGCGTGCCGGTCCTTATCTTGAGCGATCAAGCCATCGCCACCCGCATTGAGGCGTTCGAGGAACCGAACCTCGAAAAGGTTTGCCAGGATATTTCTCCTGATTTTTCCCCGGTTCCGGACGGCAAACCCTATGACCTGTCGGCGCCCAACGGCATCACCCATCACGTTCCCCCGGGCACCTTTATTCAGAGCGGCAAATATCCGATCATCACCGGATTGGAACACGACGAAGCGGGCCATCCGACCGCCTCTCCGAAGCTCCACATGCAAATGACGGCCAAGCGCCGGAACAAACTCCAAACCCTGGGATCCCGATTGCCCGCGCCTCGCATCCACGGCCCCGCGGAAGGCAAAGTTTTGCTGGTCGGCTGGGGTTCGACGCAAGGTCCGATAAAGGAAGCGGTCGATCGCGCCCGGGCCGCCGGAGACAGCGTTTCGTCCATCCACATTCGCTACATCAATCCGCTTCCTCCAGGCCTCGAAAACATCTTTGCCGGTTTCAACCACGTCTTTGTGGTGGAGCTAAACGACGAGGGCATCTACGGCCACGGCCAACTGGCGGGTCTGCTCCGCGCAAAGTATTGCGATCCGAAAATCCGCAGCATCACCAAGACCGATGGCTTGACGTTCAAGGTCAAAGAAATTCTGGGAGCAGTCCGGAACCATCTCGAATCCGGCCTGCGCAAGATTTAAGTCAACCTTCAACCTGATTCTCAATTCTCCTTCCGTTTTATGAGTTCGTCCCTTACCGATGCGCCGGTGCGATCCGGCGACCTGACTTCGGTCGTTCTTCCTGCCACAGACCGCAAGCCGCTTTCGAAGAAGGAACTGGCGGCCGACCATCCCACCTGGTGCCCGGGCTGCGGCGATTTCTCGGTGCTGGCGCTTTACTTCAAGTTGATCGAGAAGCGCAAACTCTGGCACGAGAAGATTACCACCATCGCCGGCATCGGTTGTTCCAGCCGGTTTCCTTACTTCGTCCAGGCGCACGGCGTTCATTATATCCATGGCCGCGCGCTGCCTTTCGCCAGCGGCGTTTCGCTGAGCCGGCCCGATCTGCACGTGTTTGTCTTCGGCGGCGACGGAGACGCCTTTTCCATCGGCGGCAACCATTTCAACCACACGGCGCGGAAGAATATCCGCATGACTTACGTGGTCATGGACAACTGGGTGTACGGGCTGACGAAAAAACAAACCTCGCCTACGTCCCCTCAAGGTTTCAAAAGCAAGACCGACGTTTGGGGCGCGGTGGACCGTCCCATCAATCCGATGAAGCAGGCGATTTCCGCCGGTGCCACGTTCGTCGCGCGCACCACCCACACGAATCCGAACCACGTCCTGCAAATGATGGAGGCGGCGATGGACCACGACGGCTTCAGTTTCGTGGAGTGTCTCAGTGAATGCGTGGAATTCTATGAAGGCGCTTTCGACGCCTCCAATCCGCGCAAAGGCGGCGTGTTCAACCCCGTTCCCGCGGATCACGACGCTACTGACGAAATCGCGGCGTACAAGCTGGCGGACGCGGCCTTTCCGGGTTACTTCGGGATTTTCTACAAGGCGAGTTGTGCGACCAAGAACGCCAACGAAGTGAAGATCAACAACGCCGCCCGGGAGAAGGTGAAAGGTCTGAAGGATTGGCAAATCCTGAAGCAGACCTTCGACCGGTTGAAATAGCCCCGGACTATTTTCCGAGTTCGGCGCGGTCCACAACCGCTTTCTGCAGCCGCTGGAGATCTCGATCCACAGGTTTTGCGGCGGGAGCGTCGAGAATTTTGATCCTCGGGGTATTCGCCTCCACCCATTTCCATAGTTCGGCGTGTCCGTCCGCAAACGAAAGCACGCCTCCGGCGTTGTGCCGGCCCGCCGGCGCGTTTTGCCAATAAGGAACGGTGTCAAAGCAGCGCACGGCAAAATAGCCGTCGTCGATGGTGTAGGGATTCTCGTCGATCAGCACCAGAGCCCGTGCCGGCGAAGGCGCTTTGATATCACTGTATTTCTTGAAGGCCACGACCCTGTTCTGCTGAACCCAATCCTGATCCCCGTTCATGTGCCCGCTCATCGAATAACTTCGGACGCGGCGGACTTTTTTGGCCCCAGTGGGCGGCCACGGTTCGTCAGCGGGACATTTGTAGATGTCGAGCGACGAGTTGTATTTGAACAGCGCGCCGTTGGTGATGATCGTGATGTTGGTCCAGCCCGGTGAAGAGGAAACCGTGAAGCGCCCATCAATCCAGGCATTGGGATTTCCCAGATAATTCAGGATCAAATTATCGTTGTTGTCGTCGGCGTACATGATCCAGCAGAGCTGGAGTTGCTTCAGATTGTTGAGGCAGGCGGTGCCTTGAGCTTTCGATTTGGCCTTGGCCAGCGCGGGCAACAGCATCCCGGCCAGGATCGCGATGATCGCAATCACGACCAGGAGCTCGATGAGGGTAAATCCGAGGGACACGCGGGTTCGACTCGGGCCGGGAAGCGAGGAGGCTTTTGATCTGTGCATAATCATTCAGGTTAGCGGTTAGTGCTTTCGCGGGTTCTGGACGGTATCTAACTCCTTTCCTCCGATCCGTCAATGGCCCACAGCAATATCGCAATAACGAACGCCAACACAGAGCACATAGAACCTGTTAGCGGCGCACATACTGGGCTATCGCTTCCAAACCTCGATTGCCTGTTAGGCGGTCAGACTCCCCCCATCCCAATTGTGCTTAGGGTCCGGGTAAAACATCAGGCCTCTGGCGTTGTTGGTCACCAATACAAGCCAGCCCCCAGGAACTTTTGTTCGATAGACATCGCCCAATTTGAAGAATCCGCCTTCCGCCCTGGACGAATTCAATTTGTGCCAGACGAGTTGTGGTGGTTCTGCTTCCTGTGCCGTGTTCGGCCTATTCTTCATGTTAATAAACGAGAAATCTTCGCTTTATCAGGCAAGCACTCTAACGATCCCGATTTTCAGTTTCGGCTACGACGGCATCGGTTCAGAGGTTTTGCTTGCGCTAGAATCGACGCTAGGTATTTGATCTGGAGCCGTCAAGGGAGAAGACCTTCATCCGTGGTCAATCTTCTTGGGAATGGAATTCAGCGGATCCCTCGATACGTCCAGGCCCGGTTCGCGAAATAGTTCCAGAAGAGCACCAAAGCGATGGCGGTGGCTTTGGCCAGGTTGTAGTTCAACGGGTGCGGGGCAATCTTCGAGTAGAGCAACGCGTCGGCGCTCAGGAAGACGATCTGGTTGATAGCGAGTCCCACGACGTTGATCATCGCGAATTTTCCGAACTGCGTCGGGATGGGACGCTCCGTCGATTCCGGGAAAGTCCAGAGGCGGTTCCAGGTGAAGTTGCTGGAAATGGCGCAAGTCACCGAGACGATGTTCGCCCAAAACTTCGTCCATCCGGCGACCAGCACGAGGACATTGAGCACAGTGAAATCCACGGATGCGCCGATAGTTCCTACAGTTGCGAACTTGAAAAACCGAACCAGCTCGCGCGGCCGCTCCGCCAGGCCGAGTCGATTGACGCCCGGCAGCTTCAAAAGCCACAACAGCCAGGCCGGAACTTTCTTGTTGGGAATCACGCGTTCAAGAGTTCGGCCCGCGAACAACACTGAAGGCACAAAAGGAGAAGGTGTTGAAGCAGCGGATATCTTCATCCTCTGAGTGAGCAGAACTGCATCGGGCAATGCGCTTCATTTCCGTGTGTTTCATGTGACTGGTGGGCCTAATCGCTCTTCCCATCCACCTGACGGTAGGGCGAGCCTGTCCCCAGCGAGCCGATCCGGACGTGTGCCAGGCACGTCGAGCGGCTCGCCGGGACGGACTCGCCCTACCTTGCGTGAGGATGCTAATCAGGCCAAGTGGGCTTTCCAGGTTCCGGCGACTCGCCGACCGGAACGACTGCGACGCTCCAAACCCGGCCTCCACGCCCGCGGCGCCCCACACTTCCGGTCGGCGGGGCGCCGACCGGGGCGGGCGAGTCGCCCGCGCTACCCATTTTTCGGACACGCTCTCAATTCCTCGCGGCATTCCTCGCCTCCACATATTTCCGCCAAAGGCCGCTCTCCACGAACAGATCCAAATAGACACGCGGCCGTAGTGTAAAAAGGCCGACGCTCGTCCAGGCGCGGTTCGAT
Source organism: Verrucomicrobiota bacterium (assembly GCA_016871535.1). Lineage (NCBI taxonomy): Bacteria > Pseudomonadati > Verrucomicrobiota > Verrucomicrobiota bacterium. Next base: position 12,853 of record VHCZ01000076.1, on the reverse strand, counting down.
TGTTCATCCAGCTTCAGGTCCATCCCGGATCCCGCAATCACCACCGGGGCACTGGAATTCGCAGGCGCCTGGTTCAACCACCACACATTGCTCAAGCCTCGGAAATACCAGGGCAACGGCCAATAATCTGAATCCGGCGCGATGACATGGACTCTCATCGCCTGGCCATCGGGTGACGTCGCGGCGAGCCCAGTGACCTTCTCCACGAGTTCGAGAATGTCAGGCACAGTCTGGGCATAAACGTAAGGATTACCGCGATCGGCGGCGTAGAGGCGTTCCTGGCGGTCCAATCCGAAGTTGGCGCGCCAGGCTTCCCAGGTCAGATGCCCTGCCCCGGCCAGCAGAATGATCCATGTGGCCGTCCGGCAGGTGAGAATTCTCCGAGACAAAGCTTCGCGCGTTGCACCTCTGAACGCGCATTGCGATCCTGGACTGGTAGGGACGCGTTCCACCGCGTCCCCGACGTTTCGCGCTCGATCGCCTGGGTCAGTCAGGGACGGAGTGGAATCCGTCCCTACCCTGCTTATGGGAAGGCCCTGAAGCAGAAAAGCCGCTCCCACACCGGCCAGCAAAATCATGGGATGCAGAAATCCGAGCAGGCACCACGGCGTCTTGTAAGGAATCGCGCTGTAAATGACCGTGAGCGCTACAGTGTAGAAACTGAGAAACCGAACCAGTCCAGAGTGGAAACTTCCAGTTTTGGACCGTCGAAATCCGGCGAAGCCCCCAACTGCCGCCAGCACAAGGATGAGTCCTTCCGTCCAGAGCGGACCGCGGTCGCTTCGGAAAAAGGCGAGGCGTTCGAGGTAGAAATACCAGGGATGAACGTGCGCGGAATGTCCTTGGGCGCGGTACCCCCAGGGAAAGTAAGTGCGAATGGAGTCGATCAGACCCTGCAGGTTGGTGAGAAACGAAGTAAACAGCAATCCAGAGATCGCCAACGCAACGCCAAGACCGACTGCCAGATGCCGCCAATTCCATAACTCTTGAACCGGCGAACTGGGAGCGCTGGCATCCTTGCCGGCGAGCGCAGCAGGTTGAACTGCGCCGCCAAGGATGCCGGCGCTCCCAGGTTCATGGGGGGAGAACGTTGCGATGCGACCAAACAAAGCGAAGCGCCAGCGCTGATCCCAAAAGAAACTGAGTGCCAGCGCCATCCCCAGCGCAATCACTTCGAGAACGAAAGTTTCCTTCGTGGCGTACATGAGTCCCAGTCCAGCCCCGGCCATTCCCGCCCAACCCCAATTGGGTCGCCGTCCGTAACGCCATGCCGCTCCCAGGAAGACCTGGGTGAAGCAGACCAGCAACATCTCGTGGATAAAGTACCGGCTGTAAAACACCAGGGCAGGCGAAATCGCCATCAGCGCGCTGGCCCACAGCGTGGCCGGGCGACCCAGCCCGTCCGCAACAAGGACTGTCAGCATCACCAGAGCGACTCCGAACGCGACCGGGACAGCGCGGAGCGTCTTCTCGGTCACACTCTCAAGGTCACGGGCGCCGCTCAGCCAGAGGAACGGGAGAGTCGCGTAATGAAGCGTTGGGCCGTGGTATTCATCGGGATCGTAGCGGTAACGGCCCTCTTCCAACAGTTCCTGGATTTTGAAACCGTTGACCGCCTCGTCGTTGTGCATGGGGCGCAGGTCGAGTCGCGGCCCGCGCAACGCCAGCGCTCCGGCTGCCGCTAAAATCAACCCGAGGATGAGTCCACGCCTCATTTAGCACTTCTCGCTTTGGCTTGTATGCATGTAGTCCCGGCTTTAGCCGGCCCGACGCACGAAACCGGCTGAAGCCGGGACTACATACGGTCCGCGCACCATTTGTCGCCAAAACGAGAATTGCTGCGGCTCATTTGGCCGCCGGCAGGCCGTACACCTCAATCTCCTGGTAGCAATTAAGTCCGCTCAAGTTGCTGCCCTTGGTGTAAAAACGAAGGTAGCGCGTCTTCAGTCCGCTCGGCGCCGAGATCAATCTGCCTTGCTGGGTTTCGAAGTACTGTTTGTCCGTGCCGATGCCGAGGCCCGCCGCATTCTCGGCGTCGTTGTTGAATAAGATCTTCACGTTCTCGACGAAATCCGGGTCGTCGGCCGTTAGCACCACGACGCTGCGAAAGACCTGAAGCCAGCGATGGTCGTGCCAGACGACCAGCGCGTGGATGTCGCACACTTCGCCCAGATCAAGCTGGACCCACTGCACACCGCTGCGCAGTTCAACCGCCTGGTCGTCGAAAGCCTCCTTGGTGCCGTCGGTGATCTGTGATAGATCTCCGTTGAATGGGCTCTTCACGCTGGCGGTGACTTTCTTGTTCAACGCCAGGTTCCTCGTGCCCTTGGGAGCCAGGAACGGCGGGCGAGGCTTCTCCGTCGGCGGCTCGATATTCGGCCCCTTGGGCAGATCATCGGGCGTGCCTTTCAGGGTCGGCAACGGCAGTTTCAGCGGCAATGGGGCGAGATCGGCATCCGCCGCTTGCGCTGAAGTAGTGGTCAACACGAGCGCCGCGGACAACACCGAGGCGGTGAGAAGATTTTGCATAGTCGAATGAGCCAACTGCATGTCAGTACCTTTCTTTACTTGGATTCTAAAATCCGAATGATTCCGATTTCAAATAAGTTTGGTTTGATTTGTCTCAAACCTGACCGAACCTTAGGTTAGATACATTCTCGAGGAAATGAATTCAATTCCGCGCTCACAGTCTAATTCAAACCACATGAGACAGATTTTCAGACCGGCTTCGTGGACCGTCGCGCTGGTCGCGATGGCGTGCCAGGATCGGCTTCCAACCATGGCGCAAGTTGTCCCGGAGGCGGATCGGCAGAAGATCGAGGCCGCGCTTCCGACGCAGGCGCCCGTGGTGCCGCCGCGACCGCGCAAGCTCCTCATCTTCGACCTCAACGTCGGTTACCCCGGTCATCGATCCATCGCCCCGGCGAACCTCGCGTTCACGCTCATGGGGCAGAAGACCGGGGCGTTCGAGACAACGGTCAGTCGCGATCCGAATGTTTTCCAACGGGACAGCCTGCGCCAGTTCGACGCCGTCTTCTTCAACAACACCGTGGGCAACTGCTTCACGAATGCGGAACTGCGGCAGAACCTGGTCGAGTTCGTCTATGCCGGCGGCGGGTTGATGGGTGTGCATGGAACGACCGTCGGGTTCACGAAATGGCCCGGCGGAGTCGAGGACTGGCCGGAGTTCGGATTGATGATCGGCGCGCGGGGAGCGAATCACCGGGCCAGCGACGAGCGTGTCTTCATCAAATTGGACGAGCCGCAGCACCCTGTCAACGCGGTGTTCGGCGCACAGGGCTTCGATTACCGCGACGAATTCTTCCGCGTGCACGATCCCTATTCGCGGAATCGACTGCGCGTGCTTCTGAGCATCGACACGGAAAAGACCGATTTCAAGCAAGGGCCCGGCTACGGCAAGTTGGAGCGCGCGGACAACGACTTCGCTCTGGCCTGGGTGCGGAACTACGGTCGAGGCCGCACCTTCTATTGCACGATCGCGCACAATCCTCATGTCTTCTGGGATGCCAAGATGCTGCGGTTTTATCTCGCGGCGGCACAGTTTGTCCTGGGCGACTTGGCTGCTCCAACGATTCCGAGCGCCCAACTCACCCCGCCGATCCGCGCTCAAGAGAAACTCGGCTGGAGATTGGGTGTCGAAGCATACACCTTCCACAAATTCACGCTTTTTGAGGCCATCGAAAAAACAGCGCAGCTTGGCTTGCCGTTCATGGGCGGGCTGAGTTTCCAGAAAGTCAGCCCCGCTATCCCGAAGAACTTCGAGCCGGGACTGAACGATGATGAGTTGCGGCAAGTCCGGATGAAACTCGACGCGGCAGGCGTGCGGCTGCTCACCTACTACATCCACGACATCCCTGCTGACGAAGCGGGCTGCCGGAAGGTCTTCGAGTTCGGGCGCAAGATTGGCATCGAAACGTTTCTGTCAGAGCCGAAGCTGGAGGCCTTGGATACCATCGAGCGGTTCTGCGACGCCTATGGCATCAACGTGGCGCTCCACAACCACGATCAGAAGGCCTCGCCGGCTTACTGGAATCCCGAGGGCGTCATGAAAGCTTGCCAGGGCCGCAGCAAACGCCTTGGCGCCTGCGCGGACCTTGGGTATTGGATGCGCTCCGGGATCGATCCAATCCAGGCTGTGAACAAGCTCAAGGACCGTCTTATCACTGTGCAGGTGCACGATCTGAATGAACGAAGCGTGGCCGGGCACGACGTGCCCTGGGGGAGCGGCGTGGGCAAGACCGAGCAGTTGATCAGAGAAGTCCACCGGCTCGGCCTCAAGCCGACGATGTGGGGTCTGGAGTATTCTCACAACTTCCTGGAATCGCTCCCGGAGATCACTCAGTGCGTAGAGTTCTTCAACAAGGTTAGCCTGGAAGTGGAGAAAGGAGTTATGCCATGAGCAAGGCAATTGGATTCCGCAAGAAAAACGCTCCCGTGTTCCTCTCTCTCCCCGCGAGGAACGAGTGGGGAGAGAGCCGGAAAGAGGGGCATTCTCAACCGAACGCCCTCCTCTCCCCGGCCCTCTCCTCCTTTTTTGAGGAGGAGAGGGGAAAGACGCGCAGTGACTCGCGAAGCAACACAAGCGTCTCCGAACAGCGGCTGACACGGCGCCAGTTCCTTCGTCAGGCCATGATCTTCGCAGGCGGCAGCGCCACTCTTTCCATCGTTCCTTCTTCAGTGCTGGGAGCGGACGGTTCCGTGCCGCCCAGCGAGCGCATCACGGCCGGATTGATCGGCCGCGGGTTGATGGGGCGCGGTCACTTGCGAGTCTTGCTCGGACGCAAGGAAACGCACGTTCTTGCCGTGTGCGACGTCGATCGTGGGCGGTGTGAGGAAGGCCAGCGTCTCACAGACGAAACCTACGCCGCCGAACGCGCCAGCGGCACCTATCGCGGCTGCGCCGCCTGCAACGACTACCGCGAGGTGCTCGACCGACCCGACATCGACGCCGTGGTGATCGCGACGCCGGACCACTGGCATTCTTTGATGAGCTGCGACGCGGCCGCGGCTGGCAAAGATATTTATTGCGAGAAACCTGTTTCGCTCAACATCCGGGAAAGCCGAAGGCTCGTCGAGGCCGTCCGGCGGAATGGATGCGTCTTCCAAACCGGGACCCAGTATCGTTCGATTCCGACCATCCGGGAAGTTTGCGAGTTTGTCCGGCTTGGCGGACTGGGCCGGGTGAAGCAGGTGTTCACGCTTTGGGGCAAGACTCAGGTGCCGAAGCTCGGTCCTTCCTACGTGCCGCTGGATCCGGTTCTGCCGGCGGAACCATTGCCGGACGGTTTGGATTGGAACCTGTGGGTGGGGCCCGCGACCTGGCGGCCCTACAATGCGGCTTATCACCGAAACCCGCCGCCAGGTGTGGTGCCCTGGGTTTTCTGCGACGCGTTCGGCGCAGGCGCAGTGACCGGCTACCAATCCCACGCGGCGGACGTCATCCAATATGCGTTGGGCGTCGAAACCAGCGGGCCTGTGGAAATCCTTCATCCGAGCGGCGGCGAGTTTCCCACCCTGACGTTTCGTTACGCCAACGGGACGCTGTTGCACCACGTCGATCACTGGGGCCAGGTCAAGGACCTGTATCACGCCGTGCCCGCGACCGCACGGCTCGCCGGCAATTTCGGCGGCGTGTTCGTCGGCGAGCGCGGCTGGGTCACTTCGATGTCCACGGGCGGCCCGATCGAAGCGGGTCCCGTGAGTCTCCTGCATGAAATGCAGCTTGGAACTCGCGAAGTGAACATTGGAGCGAACAATCATCACGCGAATTGGTTCGAGTGCCTTCGAAGCCGGGCGCGCCCCAGTTCACACGAAGAAATCGGCCATCGCTCCGCGGCTCTCGGCCACCTGGCGACGATCAGTTACACGCTGGAGCGATCCTTGAAGTGGAACCCGGCAACGGAGGAGTTCCAAAATGATGAGCAGGCCAACCGGCTCCGCTCCCGCGCCCTGCGCGAGCCTTGGCGCGTTTGAATCCTGCCGGCCTGAAGGGACTTTACTGATCAGACCGTGGGATAGAATACACTTTGTTGCGTCGCATTTGGGCTCAGGCGCGACGAAGGAGAATATCCCTGGTGGAACCAGCCCAGCGCAGGCATCCATGACAACGACGAAAGCGCCATGGCGAAACCGCGGCATGGCGCGGGCGCGAAAGCCAGCAGCATGAGAGCAAGGCCGGCATTGCGGCTGACATTGAACGATCCAACATCGCCCAGAAACGCCAAAGCCAGCCCGACCAGCAAAAGGAGGTCCGCCGAATGCAGCGGCGCAGCAGCACTTGGACTTCTTCCATCCCATGATCCTGACGGTAGGGCGAGCCTGTCCCCAGCGAGCCGAGTCGGACGTGTTCCAGGCACGTCGAGCGGCTCGCCGGGACGGACTCGCCCTACCGGGTTCATGGGGCGAGAGCATGGTGATCGGACCAAGGAAGCTTTCGATGAACCTCTGCCGATCAGCACCGGCGACGCCCAAATCAGAAAGGCCAGCCATCCCCAACGATCGAAGGGACTGTGCAGCCAGGCCTCGACCAGATTCCGGGATTGCCAGACTCCATACCCGATCACGGTGAGGTGCAGGAACGGCCAACCTTTCAGCCACCCTGTCATCGCGCCGGTTCTGTGCATGGAGTTCGCGTTTTCATTTCCAGCCACGTAAAGGCGCACCAATGAATTCGATGCCGAAGCGCGTCTCCATCATGGAGACTCAACCGTCCCTTCGGGACTCGAATTCCTGGCGACACCATCCCAGCCTTGAAAGGCTGGGCTATTGTCGATTCTCCCTCCGGGAGATAGAGCGTCATTCGTTCCCGTCGGGCTTGTTGGACTGCGCGGAAAATGTCCAAACTCCAATGCAGCCTGGAAGGCCGCGCTCCAAGCACGCCAAGCGAGAACTGCTTCGATGATTGATCCGGACCGGGTTGATCCGCTATGTTTTCCCTTCTCTTCATCGTCTTCTTCGGCCTGAGCGGGTTCGTGCTGAACCACCGCTGGAAGATCTGGGATTGATTTTCCCGCCGGGTTGAAACGACGCGGGAGAGCACGGTTCAGATCCCCACCGAAGGCTCCGACCTGCAGAAGGCCCGGTCCATTCTGAAACAGATCGGCGTGGATGGAGAATTGAACCGGATTGTTTCCGAGCCGGCCAAGCAGAGTTTCTCATTCGATGTGCAACGCCCCGGCCAGTTCGCCAACGTCAAACTGGACGCGGTCACAGGCAAAGGCACCTTGAAGACCACGAATCTGAATGCGTGGTCGATCCTGCATATCATGCACATCTTCTCCGGCCACGGGGATAAGAACTGGAAATGGGCCAACGTTTGGAAATTCTTCAGCAATCTCACCGCGATCATCATGGTGATCCTCGCCTTGAGCGGATTCTACATGTGGCTGAACCTCAAGACCGCCCGGCGCTGGGGCCTGATCTTCATGGAGATCGGGGCCGTGGTCTTTTTCCTCCTGGTCTGGGTGTTGTCGAAGTTCAACTTTTAGTTTCCGAATCCCCGAGCCCGCGCGCGAGAGCGCGGATGTAAGCCGCGTTGCAGCCGCAGCAGCCGCCGAGGTAGCCGATGCCTTCCCTCTTCGCGATTTCCCCGAACTCGTAGAATTCCTGCCGCGATACCTGAATCGTTTCCAGGTCGTCGGGAAACGCGGGCTGGCGCGTAAAGCAATGGCAGGCGTCCGTCGTGCGAAACGCCGCCGGTTGTGCGGCCAACGGCACCTGCGCCGCCGACCGCATCTCGCGCAGCAAGGGCAGCATGCGCCGGGGTTCCTGCTCGCAGTTCGCGCCGACCGCGATGGCGCCGCGGTCCGCCATGACGCGGGCGCACTCGGCGGGTGTCTGGCCGTCGCTGCTCCGGCTAATCATCGGCCGAAAACTCAGAGTCGCCACGACGGGCAGGCCGCTTCGGGCCGCGCAGTCGAGCGCGATCACCATTTCGTCCAGGCGAAAAAACGTTTCGAGAATGAGGAAATCGACGCCGGCGTCTTTGAGCAAACGAATCTGTTCCTCGAACAATTCTCGGGCGTGGGAAGCCGCCGACGGGCCTTCGCGCTCGAAGAGCTGCGTTCGCGACACGCTGCCGGCGACGAGCGCCTGGTTGCCCGCGACGGCTTTGGCGATTTTCACCGCAGCCTGGTTGATCGCTTCGGTCTGCGCGCCATACCCGGCGCGGGTGAGTTTTTCGCGCGTGGCAAAAAACGTCAGGGCTTGCAGCACCTGCGAACCGGCGGCGAGGAATTCGCGATGCAACTGGCGCAGCGCGTCCGGATGCTCGATCGCCACTTCCGGGGTAAACTGTCCGCTCCCCTTGCCCGTGCCGACTTTCTCGCGTCCTGAGCCGCTGTCCACGTAGCCGCGCCGCTCCAGTTCGATGAGGTAACCGCCGTCGCCCAAAACCACATCGGTCTTGAGCCTGGTTTCGATTGAGTTCATAAGCGTAAAACCGGTTAATATTTAACTATGCACAGAGGAGAACGCAGGATAGGCGACACTTCCTTCCCCCTCACCCCGGCCCTCTCCCCAGGGGAGAGGGAGAATCGTACGCCGCATTCCGACAAGCTGAGCGGGGCGGATCGGTCGATACGCCGGCGCAGGATTCCCTCTCCCTGAGGGAGAGGGCCAGGGTGAGGGGGAACGCGGCGTCCAATAACCAAGCGCCGCAGCTTATCCCCCGGACTGCACAGTAACTTATTTAGCCGAATTGCGCTTCTCATACGACAGCGCCACCACCGACACCAGCGCCAAACTGATCCCGGCCCATTCGCGCGCGCCGACGTTCTCGCCGAGGAAAAACACCGCGATGGGCACGCTCACCACCGGATACAAGGCCGTGAGCGGCGTGATGATGGACGCTTTGCCCTGGCGCGCAAAGGCGGCCAGCAACGCGTAATTGCCCAACCCGAAAAATAGACCCAACGCCCCGGCCAGAAGCCACGTTCGCGCCGCAATGCGTTCCGGCCACGGCTGCGCAAGCAGGATAAGGATCGCGACGGGAACAAAGGCCGACAGAAACCAAAACGTGGACGCCTCGCCAGAGAGATGGTTGGTGGAGAGTTTCTGCAGAAACCCCGCCACGCCCCAGAGCGCAATCGGCAACAGCGCAAACGCCAGCCAACCAGAGAGGAACCCGCCGTCGTTCTGGACGTTGAACAGGTAGATCGCAACCAGGGAAAGGAGAACCCCGGCGAGCTGCGCGCGATTCAATCGTTCTCTCAATAACAGCAGCGCCAGCCCAATCGTGACCAGCGGATAGAGCGCGGTCAGCGGAATGACGGTCGCCGCTTTGCCGCCCAGATTCAGCGCGTGGTAATACGCGACGTTGCCGAGACAGGACAAGATGCCGGCCACCACAGCAATCGCCACCCCGCGACGCACGCGCACTCCAGCCATCGTTAGGGTCGTGGCAAGGTTGACACCGCCGTCCCCCTCACCCTGACCCTCTCCCCTGGGGTGAGGGGGACGGGCGCGATCGGTTGGCAAGTTGGCCGCCTTTCGGGCAAATGCCAGAGCTGCAAGCACGGGCAGCATGCCAATCGTCGAGAGCGCCTGGCTGAGCCCGGCGGAAAGCGCATCGCCAATAAGCTTGGAGAGCAGCGCCCAGATTCCCCAGGAAACCAGCGCGAGCAGGGACCAGAGGAACCAAAGAGGCATCATCAGCGATCTCCTTTCGCTCTGTGCCAGGGCGTCCAACCGTGTCGAGTGTCGAATGTCGAATGTCGAATGAATGACGAAGCTCGAATGCCGAGCGAATTTAGGCATCGAGTGGATTGGGAATTCGGCATTCGGGCTTCTTTCGTCATTCGGATTTCGGTCTTCGTCATTTCTGGTCAGTGTTCCCTTGTCCGGTCGTGCATGAGATGCGCAGGTTCCGCGTTCTCCTTTTCGCCAAATGCTGGTCGCGTGAAGGTGCTTTCAATAGCGACCGCTTTGCCGTCCCGTCCGGATTCCTGCGCCTTGATCATGATTTCCAGGACGTGCCTGGCGTGCTCCGGCGTCACAAGCGGGCGCGTGCCACTTTGGATGCACTCGACTAAGTGCCGCAACCCGTCCGTCCAGGGCCAATCCGGATCGGTCTCCTTGAACACCTGCCACGCGCCGGCCGAGTTTTGCCACAACTCGTAGCCATCCGGATCCCAATCGTCGCCGAGCATTTGGATCGTCCCGGTGCTTCCGTAAACTTCAAGGGCGGGCGTGCGATACTGTTGGAGCGTGAAACCCGTCGTGACCACGGCCAACGCGCCGTCACCGAAATCGAGCAGCACTTGCGCGTTGTCCTCCGCTTCGACGCGAATCTTCCGGCCGTTGATTTCGCGCTCAGGAATCGCCACGCCGGTCATGGCCATGACGCGTTTGGCCGGGCTGATCAAGCCGGTCAAACTGGTGAGGCAATAGACGCCGAGATCGAACAGGCAACCCCCACCCCGTCGATAAAACCATTCGCTCCACCACGGGCCAGACCAGCCGTAGCGCGCGCGGGCCGAGCAAATCCTTCCGATGTCGCCGCGTTGAATGCGGCGCGACAGGGTTTGAAATGTCGGACTGAGAATCGTGAAGGGGGCGCAGACCAGAAAACCTCGGCTGCGCCTGGCCAAATGCACAAGTTCAGCCGCGTCCTGCAGCGTGGTCGCGAGCGGCTTTTCAACCAGCACATGTTTGCCGGCCTCCAGCGCAGCGCGAGCCAAAGCCGCATGCTCGTTCATCGAAGTCAGGATCAAAACCAGATCGACTTCGCTCGAGGTGATGACTTCAGCCGCCTCGGTCGTGAAATGATTCGTCTTGAGATCGAGACAGGCGGAGTCGCGTTGCATCGCGCGGCCACAGGCAACCGCGACCTCGACTGCGCCACGCAACCGCAGCTTGTCGATGGCGGCGCGGTAAGCGCTGAGCACGTTGCCGCAGCCAATGACGCCGAGGCGGAGAGGAGGAGTCTTCACAGGCCAAAGCTCAATCTGGGCGCCATGAGCCTGGCAGGGCTGCGCTGCCGCTCAGCCGGTCTTCTGTCGCTGCGGCGGCGCAGCAGCACCGTCCTACCGGCGACGGGTTTAAGGGCCATGCACACGGCTCGCAGGTCGTGGAAGCTCCCCATGAACCGGGTAGGGACGGATTCCACTCCGTCCCTGACTTTACTCAGAGATCGAAAAGACGTTTCCAGGGACGCGGTGGAACGCGTCCTTACCGAGTTCATGGCAGCTCCTTAATCCGCAGATTCCGGTGCCGGACGATTTTGCCGTCGTCGTAGTTCTGCAAGCCGATGTACCCGGCGCGCGAGCGTTGGGCTGGATCGCTCCAGGTCGTCACCAATCGGCCATTCATGCGAACCGAGTAATCGTGGCCGATGCAGACAATTTCGTATTCGTTCCATTGGCCAATCGGTTTGGCGTTGGCGGTCGCAGAGGCCTTAAACGGGTAGATCGATCCCGTGCGCCAGGTGGGTTTTTCCGGATTGGGATCGCCAATCTCCATTTCGTGTCCTTGCCGGACGGCAATCCAAGGATCAGGGCCTGGATTCGGAAAACGCACGTAAACTCCGGAGTCCGCGCTCGGCTGTTCCTGCAAGAATTCTCCGCGCAGAACGAAATTCGTGTAAGTCTGGTTTGTGTGCCACCAAAGCCCCATGCCGCCGTGCCCGGTGGCGACGCCATTCTGCACGGTGAAATGGCCGGGGCCACATTGCGCCCAGCCGTCGGTGGCGTTCCGTCCCAAAAGCGGTTTGAATCCAGCTTCGCCGTCTTGAGCGTTGGGAATCAGTTCGAGAAACTCCGCCGGGATCTCCGCCAGGGAACGGATCTCCACTTTGCGATAATAACACTCGGCCGCCTCGGATTGGAGCTGGAGTTTTCCCGAAAGGAGAGGGATCACGCGGCCCGATTCCGTGTAGCGCGGATTCGTCGCCACCAGATTCACCCGGCCATTCAGCAGGTGAATGCATTGGCCCGCCCAAAAAATGACTTCGGCCGTGTTCCATTGGCCGAACGGTTTCTCGTCGTCGATGGCCGGCGTCACCCCGTAGCTTGGGTCGGCCACGAGCCGCGGCGCGCCACGCCTGTACACGATGATCTTTTCCCCGGCGCCTTCCTTCTTGTAGGGAATGGACGGTTCCATCTCCTTGCCGACGTGCAGGCCTTCCACGTCGATGATCGCGCCGTTGACGCTCCACCATTGGCCGATGCCTTTTTCCATGATGTTGCACTCCACGGAAGTCATCCAGCCGGTGTGGGGATTCGGTTCGTTGACGCAGCAATAGAGAATGCCGCTGTCGCGGCCGACGTTCGCGCGCGGCGGCCAGCGTTTTTCGCCCCATTTGAATTCGACGCGGGCATGAAAGTTCGTGAATGGTTCGCGGGTCGTGATCGAGCCATAGATTTCGCCCGAAACGCGAATGGCCGGGGCGCCATCCGTCTCAACCACGGTAAACACGCGCCGCGGATCGTTGTTCCATCCGAGCGGCGTCTTGCTGCCCGGCGCCGGGGCGAGAAAGGTGTCCCAACCGAACAGGTCCTTCCCGTTGAAAAGCGGCTTCCACCGTGCCTGGGGATCGGCAGCGTGAGATGAATCGAAAGCCAGGATGAGCCAGAGAAAGCAAACGGATCTGACCAGGATGCCTCCAATACGAAATCGGGTAGCACGAGTCCGTCCCGGCGAGCCGCTCGACATGCGTGGAACACGTCCGACTCGGCTCGCTGGGGACAGGCTCGCCCTACCGTCTGATTCATGGGAAGTTCCCTTGGTTTCAGACCCAGGCTCGCAGCCCATGAACCCGTCGCTGGTAGGGCGAGTCCGTCCCGGCGAGCCGCTCGACATGCGTGGAACACGTCCGACTCGGCTCGCTGGGGAC
>VHCZ01000075.1 GCA_016871535.1 Verrucomicrobiota bacterium | reverse complement strand
TCAGCGATGGGCAAACTGAAATGCTGCCAGGTCCCGAAGGTATCGACGAATTTGATATCGACCATCTTGGCCTCGTTCTTCTTGGCCATCTCGATTACACTCTTTGCTGTGCTCATGAATTTTGATTTCGGTTTTGGGATTAGCTTGTTTGGTAAGTTTGATATGCGCTTTTCAACGCGCACCCCTCACCCTTCCCTCTCCCCTCGCAGAGAGGGAAGAGGGTGCCTGTCAAAGGCGGGTGAGGGGAGGCAGTATCGAGCACCTAGTTTAGTTAGCTAACTTCCACTGCTCTCTCAAGTAATTACGAGCCGTGGTAGCCCTCTTCGCCATGCTCGGCCAGATCGAGCCCGGCGACTTCGACTTCTTCATCGACCCGCAGACCGACGATGGCCTTGACGATGTAAGCGATGATCGTCGTGGCGATCACTGAGAGGAGAATCGTCACGATGACCGCTTTGAATTGGCTCCCGATCAAACCCGCTTTCACATTGCCGACGACGCTGTTGACTTTTTCGTCGGCGAGGAAACCGGTGAGCAGCGCGCCCATCGTGCCGCCCACGCCGTGAACGCCAAATGTGTCCAGCGCATCGTCGTAACCCAGCCAGGCCTTCAGTTTGTAGCACGCGAAGAATGGCACCAGGCCGGCGGCGATGCCGATGATCATCGCGCCCTTGGTATTCACGAATCCGCAAGCGGGGGTGATGACAACCAGCCCCGCGACAATTCCGGAGCAATAGCCAAGGATACTCGGCTTGCCTTTAACGACATACTCCGCCATGGCCCAAACGAATCCGGCGGTGGCGGCGGCGAGCGTCGTGGTGGTGAATGCGTTGGTCGCGATGCCGTCCGCGCCAAGCGCAGACCCGGCGTTGAATCCGTACCATCCCACCCAGAGCATGCCCGTGCCGACCATGCAAAGCACCATGCTGTGCGGCGGCATAGGCTCCTTGCCAAAGCCCAGGCGCTTGCCGAGGATCAAGCAGAGGATCAAAGCCGAATACCCGGAAGACATGTGAACGACCGTGCCGCCCGCGAAATCAAGCGCTTTGATGGACGCATTGGCGTTCAGCGCGCCGCACATGAACCCGTCCGAAGCCCAGACCATGTGAGCCAGCGGAAAATAGACGCCGAACATCCAGAGCGCGATGAACAGCAGAACGGCCGAATACTTCATTCGTTCGGCGATCGCTCCAATGATAAGAGCCGGCGTGATGATCGCAAAGGTGAGTTGGAAAATCGCCCAGACGTTGTTGGAGATCCAGTGATAGCCTTGGCCAACGCCGGTTCCGTCCACGCCGTTGAACATCGCGAATTCAAGGCCGCCCAAAAACGGCGATCCGCCTGAAAACGCCAGGCTGTATCCGCAGAGCCACCAAAGAATCGTGACCATGCCGGCGATGCCCAGACATTGGGCGAGGACCGACAGCACGTTCTTGCGGCGAACCAACCCCCCGTAGAACAAGGCCAGACCGGGCAGCGTCATGAACAACACGAGCGCCGAAGACGTCATCTGCCAGGCATTGTGGCCGGGGCCCGGACCCGCGATCTTCGATGGGGCGTTGGTGCTGGCGTTGCGCGCGCCGTTGTTGACGTAGGCTTCCAAATCTTCGAGGCGTTCCTGGATGGTGCGTTCGGGAGCGGGAGCGTCCGCGGCGAGCACCGCGCTGCCGACGCAAATGAGGGTGGCCAACAAGCTCAGAATGAAAAGGGTTTTCTTCATGGTTTGGGTAAGTTGAGTTTTGGACGCGTTCGGGCTAAACAGCGGCTTCCCCTTTTTCTTCGGTTCGGATTCGAATGGCCTCCTCGACGGATGAGACGAAGACTTTGCCGTCGCCAATCTTTCCGGTCTTGGCAGTTTTGATGATGGCGGCGACCGCCGCCTCGACCTGGCTGTCCGGAAGGACAAGCTCGATTTTGATCTTGGGAAGGAAATCCACCGTGTATTCGCTGCCGCGGTAGATTTCCGTGTGGCCCTTTTGGCGACCGAAGCCTTTGACTTCGCTCACCGTCATTCCCTCGATGCCGATTTCGCCCAGGGCGTCTTTGACTTCCTCCAATTTGAAGGGCTTGATGATCGCTTCGACTTTCTTCATAAGGTTAGGTGCGGGTTTTTCATGGTGTGTCAGCAGTTTGGTTTGCAGCGCAGCCAGGCCTGTCCTGAATAAGTCCTGTCTGGCTGATTCGCTCGGTGACTGATGGGCTCGGTCGCGAAGTGAAGGCGCGTCGGGAGAATTCGGACCGACCGGACTCATCACAACGGCTCAACGCTTCAATTCGATAACAGAGCACGGCGGCTTTAGCAGACCCGATGCCACGGCGCGGCAATCTCTGAGCGGGAAACGTAACGAACCCGAATTCAGGGCCTTAGGCACAACATGAGCGAAGCCGCGCGAAACGATGAAGCTATTGCATTTTGCGCAGGGTGAATTTTTTTAGACAGCCCACGCTCCATTTGAACTGATAACTGTTAACTGACAACTGATCACTTGCCCCATGTCTTGCCCCCGCGGGTTGATCCGTGCTTGAATCAAGTTCACTTCGATGAGCGAGCGACATTCGGAAGAATTCGGCGCACTGCTTCGGCAGGCGCTCGCCCATCACCAGGCAGGCCGGCTTGCGGAGGCGGAAACGCTCTATCGGAAAATCCTGCAGAACAATCCCTGCCACTCGGAAGCGTTGCGCTTGCTGGGCGCGCTCGCCCGCCAACGCGGCGAATCCGATGCCGCTCTCAACTTCCTGGAACGCGCGCTCCGAAGCAATCCGAACTCCGCCTGGGCTTGCTTCGACCTCGCCAGATTGGAGATTGACCGCAAGGAGATCGACGCCGCGGTGCCTCTGTTGGAACGCGCGGTGCAATTGCAGCCCGTTTTCCCGGAGGCTCATCACGCGCTTGGGAACGCTTATGCCGCTTGCTGGTTTCTGGATAAGGCGATTGCCAGTTACCGCCAGGCGCTGGCTCAAAATCCCGGTCTGGCCGGGATGGGTGACGCGATCGCATTTGTCGAAAGGCAGGCGCGCGAAGTGTCGGCTCTTGCGGACCAAATCCAGCGCGCGATCCATGAGCCGGTGAATCGAACATTCGCAAGCAGGCTGGCGGGCTGCGCTTTGGAAACCCGCGAGTTGTTCCCGCATCTGTTGAACCAGCTTGGATTGATTGGAACCGGTGTCGAGGTGGGAGTTCGCAAAGGCCAATTCTCCGAGCATCTGCTGCAACATTGGCAGGGCCGGTTGCTTTTTTCAGTGGACCCCTGGCGCGAGTTCTCCCAGAGAGAATATCAGGACTCAGCCAACGTCTCGCAAGCCAATCAGGACCAGTTGTGCTGCGACACTATCAAACGGCTTATGCGGTATGCCGGGCGGTCCGTGATCTGGCGAATGACTTCGCGGGAGGCCGCTCCGCTTGTGCCGGATGGGAGTCTGGATTTTTGTTACGTGGATGCCGACCACAGTTACGAGGCCGTGCGAGAAGACATTCAGTTGTGGCATCCCAAGGTGAAGCCCGGCGGAATCTTGGGCGGCCACGATTACATCGCTGATGGCAGCTATTCCTTCGGCACGTTTGGCGTGCAAAGCGCGGTGAACGAATTCGCGAACGCCCACAACCTCGAACCGATCATCACCAAGGAAGCGCCGTTCCGTTCATGGTTCGTAGTGAAGGTTTGATCCGAGCGAAACTGTGGCGAATCTCTGTTATCTCCGTTTCCTCCTGTGAAGAGTAATCGCGTCGGAGACTTTGATCGGACACGAATTTCACGAATTATCACGAATGGATCTTGGAGACGGGCTTTCGCGAGAATTCGCGTAATGCGCGTCACTCACTCCTTCTTCGGCTGGTCGGCGGGCTTGTCCTCCGTTTTGGGCTTCGCCGGGAGCACGGTCACCCAGAGCTTTTCGGTCTGATTGATGAGCAAATCGCCTGCGGCGGTGTTCTGACCTTTGAGATTGGCGGCGGCGGTGCGGATCGCCGGGGGATCAAGGTCCGGCGCGATGGCCAGCACGCGAAAGGGTTGGTTCGCCGGTTTAGCGTCGTCCGTGGCGGACAGTTTCAAGGTGGCTTCGCCTTTGCTGGAAACGGTTGCCGTTGTGCTCGTGACTCCGTCGGGCAATCCGTCGGCCACAACCAGGAGGTTCGCCGCGAAACCGTGGAGCCGCGAGACGGTCGCTTTCACTTCGACACTTTTGCCAGGTTCCAGACGGAACGCATTCCCCTCGACGACGGCGTTGAATGAGGGCTTTGGCTCATTGATTTCGAGGTGATAAACGAAATCGCTCCCACCGCGCTGAATCAAGTCGCTGACCGCGATTACGAAAGTGCCGTCCGCAGGCGCGGTCCAATGGAGTTCCGGGTCAGCCGAACGCCCTGCATCGTCGCTTCGAGACAGTTCTTTGCCGGATTGATCCGTGATCCTCAAGACTCCGTCCAACGGAAAGCCGAATTGAGCGGATTCCAGCCGAAACAGAAACTTGTCACCCTTCTTTGCTGTGAGCGCGAAGCGGTCTTCGTCACCGGGCGGATCGATACGGCCGCTGATCGCGGCAGGGCAGGGAAGGGGTTGGGCGAGATCGGTGGTGTTGTTGGGTTCGATCTCAAGTTGCTCGGGCAAAGCGCCGATGCGGATTCGCGGGCGGTTTTCCAAGGCCGGGAGCGCCGGGAAGAAATCGATCGCGTGTTTGTTCACTGCTGAAGCATCGATTTCGCACGCTAATGCCTCGCCGGTCTGGCCAAGGTTCCAGCCAAACAATCGCACTGAAGTCTTCGACCCGCGCACGACCCTCGGTGGAAAGGCGTAGCGCGCGACAGGTCCGCTGGAGACGGTCAACCGATAGACCGCGCCTTCGCCGCCGGTCAGTCGCACCTCCGCTCGGGGAGGATAGGCAAAGCCGGCCAATTGGAGAACGAACATTCCCGTTTCCTTGGCCTGGTAGGCCAGGAGCGGATCCAGGCTGCGGTCGTCGTGATTGAAAGCGACCTTGGTTCCGGCGCGGTCACGCAACTGAAGGATCGGATCGACCGGTGAGTCGAGCGAGTACGCATCGACCCACGCCACGAGCCACTGGCCTTTCTCCAGTCTCACCGCGAACGAATCGCTATCGTCCGTTTTGTCCAATCGACCGTTCAGGACGATGGGGAGTTTTTCGAGCGCCTGGGCTTTATCCGGGCTGTCGTTGGGTTCCTTTTCCAGTTGTTCATCGAGGTGTCCGACGACGAAGCAACGCGTCGCGGAGGCGCCCTCGGCGTTGTAGAAGCGGATCAAGTGTGGGCCGATGGGGGCGTTGGTGGAAATTTCGAGGGTGAATTTGCCTTTGGCTTCGTTGGTCTTGAAAGTCAAACCAGGGCTATCGCCACACACGCTGAGCGGCCAGGGATCGAGCTTTCCGCCCACGGTGATTTCCACCGTAGAACCCTGTTTGCCTCCGGCGGGAAAAACGTAATTCACCGTTGGAACTTCCGCGGTGACTGGAAGGAATGCCAGATACTGGAGGAGCAATAGAGGGGCAATGGATGCGAATATTCCCCGGACGAATCGCGCTTTGAACTTGTGGAGACGTAGCGCAGACATTCCTGTCTGCGGGTTGACGGGACTTTCCAGTCCCGTTCGACGGGCGACTGGAAAGTCGCCCGAACCAGCAGGCTGAAAAGCCTGCTCTACGAGGGCGGTGCTGCTGCGCCGCCGTGTCGAAAGAAAACCGGCCGCGCGGCTGCGCAGCCTTACCAGCTCCTGAGTTTCAATGCGCGGCGCTTCTTCGGAGGGAAGCCCGCAAAGCAATCGCCGCACTCGGGCAGAGTTCGAGGAAGGACCGGCGAAGCGCCGCGGCATCACGAAAACAATTCTTTGATCGGCCGGCCGCCGCTCACCAATTGAACCGGCCTTCCCGTGTTCGTGTGCAAAATCTGGTGCGGGTCAATGCCCATCTTCGTGTAAAGCGACGCCGCGAAGTCTTCCGGGCTGTGCACGTTTTCGGACGCGTGATAACCCTTCACGTCGGTCGCGCCGATCACCTGTCCGCGAGGCGTGCCGGCGCCCGCGATCAGCACTGACATCGCGTGCGGCCAATGATCGCGGCCGGTGTCCTTGTTGACCTTCGGCGTGCGCCCGAACTCACCGAGAGCGATCACCAACGTGCTTTCCAACAACCCGCGCTCGTCCAGGTCGCTGATCAGCGCCGCCAGGCCCTGGTCGAACTTCGGCATGTGCTTTTCTTTGAGCGACGAGAAAATGTTCGTGTGATGATCCCATCCGCCGTAGTAACAGGTCACGAAGGAAACTCCGACTTCCACGAGCCGCCTGCACAAGAGCAGGCGCTGGCCGAAATCCGTCTTGCCGTAAAGTTCACGCACTTTCTCGGACTCTTGATGAATGTCGAAAGCGGCCTGGGCTTTGGGCGAAGTGACAAGATCAATGCCTTGGGCGTAATATTTGTCGAAGCTGACCGCGGGATCTTCCGCCGCCGCTTCGGTCAGACGCAGCATCCGATCCAGCTCGCGCCGCAATTGCTGGCGCGTCGCGGCCCGGCCTTCGGCGATCGAAGCGGGCAACACCACGTCGCGGACTCGAAAATCCTTGTTGCTCGGATTACCGCCAATGACGAACGGGGCGTGCTGGGCGCCGAGAAAATTCGGCCCGCCCGACCGCGACATGTTGGGCAGACTCATGTAAGCGGGCAAACCGTTCCGCACGCCGCGCTGATAGGACACCATCGAACCGAACGAAGGATGGAAAGTGACGAAGGCGCCGCAATTCACGGGCACCGGCGTCGGCGCGCCGGTCATCATGTAATGGTTGCCGCCGCCATGATTCGGATCGCGATGGCAAATCGAGCGGATGATCGTGAGTTTGTCGGCGATGGCCGCGAGCTTGGGCGCGGTCTCGCAAAAATGGATTCCTGGAACGCTGGTCTTGATCGGCTTCAGTTCTCCGCGGATTTCCTTGGGAGCATCAGGCTTGGGATCGAAGGTTTCATAATGGCTCGGTCCGCCGTCCATCCAGATCAGAATGCAATTGACCTGGTCTGGGCTGACTTTGCCGGAGGCTTTAGCCGTTTGGGCGCGGAGGCGAAGCAAATCCGTCATGCCCAGTCCCAGCACTGCACCGACTCCGAGTTGCAGAAAGTCGCGCCGAGCGATTCCAGCGCAGTTGCGGTTAAGTTCGGTCATGACAGGCGCGGTTCTAATTCGCGAAGCGAATATCATGCTTCACCAGCGTGAAGGCAAGCTTTTGTCTGCCCGGGCTGCGTCAACTTCGCAAATCTCTGGGAGGGGCTCTTGACGGCGGATTTCAAAGCACCGACGTTTGGGCAAGCTTTTCTTTGGGCACGATCAAATAGCCGGCGCCCATGACGCGAAGGTCGCCCACGGGATCGTCCAGCCTCAGTTGCAAGGGAATGTCGCGTGAAGTTTTGTTGATGATCTTGAGCAGGTAAAGATTCTCGATTCGGCCGCGGCCCGTCATTTGAAACAGGGATCCGGGCGCGCGCAGCAAGATCGTCTCCACCTCCGACCGCGTAAACACGGGAAAGGACAGCAGGGCGACGGGCGCGCCCAACACCCCCAGATACCCCGCCATGCGGGCGGTGAAGCTGAAGGGTTCGCCGCGCTCGATGCTGTTCAGCGACGCGTAGCGCACCAGGCCGCGCGGGCGCTGGATTTTGTCCATGGTGAAATCGCACGCATCGTGAAGTAAAACAAGAGAGCTTATTTGCTGGATAATAGGACTTGTCTGATTACGGTAACGCCAGCGGGTTTGAGGAACACCCCGATCCGCGTGCGTCATGTCCCACTTCACCAGCATCAAAACCCGAATGACGGAAAAGGAGCCCTTGCTCCAGGCTTTGAAAGATCTGGGTTACGCGCCGGAGGAAGGCCTGGTTCAGATCCGGGGTTACCTGGGCAATCGGACGCCGGTGGAAATCAAGGTGGCGACGAAGAACCCTGAGTACGACATCGGGTTCCGCAAAGTCTCCGGGGTTTATCAGTGCGTGGCGGATTGGTATGGTTTGAGAGAGATCGACCAGGCCAAGTTCATCGAGCAATTGACACAGCGCTACGCGTATCACGCCGCGCGGGCGAAGCTGGAGGCGCAGGGCTTCACGCTGGCGTCGGAGCAAGTGCATGAAGATGGACGCATTCACTTGGTCCTCCGCCGGATCACGTGAGCGGCGCCAAGGAAAAGCGGCACGAATTTCACGAATGACCACTAATTGCGAGAGACTTTCAGATTCGTGAGAATTAGTGAAATTCGTGCCCACGGATTAGAACCATTTGCGTTTATGGAGCTTGAAGAGATCGACGTGTTTATCGAGAAAGACGGGCAAGTGCGAATCGAAGTGCGCGGTGTGAAAGGCGCGCATTGTTTGACCGTGACCAAAGAGTTGGAACAAGCCCTCGGCGGCCAGGTCGTCCAACGCGAGATGACGCCGGAGGCGGGCGAGCCGGCGCGACAGTCCGAAGACCAGCAACAGCGCGGCCGCGGACAATGAAGATTTCAAATTTCGGGTTTGAAGTTTCGAGTTAACCTGAAACTCGAAACTTGAAACCTGAAACTGAAGACCCATGAAACTTCGCCTCCACGGTTTCCTTCCCCACAGCCACGCCAACGGCCCCGGGATACGTGCCGTCGTTTGGGTCCAGGGCTGCTCGCTCGGTTGTCCGGGGTGCTTCAATCCGGAGACGCACTCTTTCGAAGGCGGCGAGGTTGTGACGGTGGACGACCTGTTTCAGCGGATGGTCGCCCTCGGCGACTCGCTCGAAGGCCTCACCATCAGCGGCGGTGAACCGCTCCAGCAGCGGGCCGCGGTGACGGAGTTCTTAAGGCGAGTGAAAACACGCATGGAGCTTTCGGTCATCGTGTTCACCGGATTTACCTGGGAAGAGGTGATGCGGATGGGGGCAACGGAGTATCGGTGTAAGGGAGTGTCGGAGGGTCGGAGTTCGGGAGCGACACAACGAGAAATCCAAGCTCGCCGACACCCCGGTACGCCGACACCCCGATACCCCGACTTGCCGTCAGCCGACTTCCTGAACTACGTGGACGTGCTGATCGCTGGCCGTTATGATCGCCAGCAACACGTGGCCCGCAGCCTGCGCGGATCAGCGAACAAAACTGTGCATTTCATCACGGATCGTTACACCGCCGAGGATTTGGAGTCCGTGCCGCACGCGGAGGTGTTCATCAGCCCGCACGGAGAGCTGATCCTGAGCGGAATTCAACCCGTCGCCTGGGCACCCGGAGGAGACAGCGCATGAGTTTCGAGCAAGAACTGGACGTTTACCTGCGCGCGCGGTTCACCTTGATCGTGCTCGTCACGGTCGAAGAAGAGCGGGCCTTGCAGATCATCAAGTTCGTTTGCGACAAATCCAAACGGGCTTGCCTGATCTGGGATGTCGCGGATGGCTTTCAAGCGCTGACGCCGGAAGGCGGGTCGGTGCCGTCGGCGCGCGATCCGCTTTCCGCGCTGGAGCAATTGGAAAAAAAGGAGAGCGACGCTCTTTTTGTGCTCAAGGATTTTCACGAGTGCTGGGGCAATGCTCAACTCAAGCGAAAGCTGCGCGGCGTGGCGCAACGCCTCAAGTTCACGAAGAAGTCAATTCTGGTGACCTCGCCAACCCGCCGGCTGCCGGACGAATTGAAGGACGAAGCCGTCATTGTGGAATTGCCGCCTCCCAACGCCAGCGAGCTCGCGGCCGTGCTGGGCCGGCTCACCCTGACGCCCGGCGTCAAAGTCAATCTGACCAAGCTGGGTCATGAGAAGCTCGTTCAAGCGGCGCTGGGGCTCACCGTGGCCCAGGCCCAGCGCGTCTTTGCCAAAGCCATCGTGGCGGATCGCATGCTCGATGACCGCGCGATCGATCTCGTCACCCAGGAGAAAAAGCAAATCATCAGCGAAAGCAAAGCGCTGGAGTTTTACGCGGTCACGGAAACGCCGGACGATGTCGGCGGTCTCGGCGTGCTCAAGGACTGGCTCCGCTTGCGCGAGCGCGCCTTCACGCAGGAAGCGCGGGATTACGGATTGCCCGCGCCCAAAGGGATCGCGTTGATCGGGATTCCGGGAACGGGAAAAAGCCTCACGGCCAAAATGATTGGCGGGTTGTGGAGACTGCCGTTGCTGCGCCTGGACGTTGGCGCGTTGTTCGGAAGCCTGGTGGGCGAATCGGAAGAGAATGCGCGCCGGGCCTTGCGACTTGCTGAAACCGTCGCGCCGTGCATTGTGTGGATCGACGAAATGGAAAAGGCGCTCTCGCAGGGCGGAATGGACGGGGGCACAAGCCTGCGCGTGTTCGGCACGATCCTGACCTGGATGGCGGAGAAAACTGTGCCGTGCTTCGTGGTTGCCACCGCCAACGACATTTCGCGGCTTCCACCGGAGTTGATGCGGAAGGGCCGCTTCGACGAGATCTTTTTCCTGGACTTGCCGACCCAAGCGGAGCGCAAGGAAATCTTTGGCGTTCATCTGGGCAAGCGGAAGCGGTTTCCGAAAGATTTCGATCTGGAACGTTTGGCCCGCAAGTCGGAGGGCTACGTGGGCGCCGAGATCGAGCAGGCCATCGTGGACGCGATGTATGTCGGATACAACGACCAGCGCCGCGAGTTTACGACCGAGGATATTTCCGCGGCTCTGAAACGGCAGGTGCCGCTCTCGGTTTCGCAGCGCGAAGTCGTCGGCATTTTGCGAAACTGGCTTCGCGAAGGCCGGGCGCAATCCGCGTCGTTCCAGGAAGTCCGGCAAGCGGAGGAACAGTTTGTGCGATTGCAAATCGACAGCGAGCGGTGAAGGGGCGATTCAGAATTGGGGAGCACACGCGCCTCGCGTGTTTCGATCGGCGCCTCGCCGGTCATCCAAACGGAAGAGTGTGGCCAGCGAGGGCGCCGGCCACGGCACGCGGGGCGCGTGCGCTCCCCAGGCCGCGAAGATGGCCTGATCCAGTTTTTGTTGTCCCCAGACATCATTTCACGGTTCAATCCGGTTCCGTGCAGCGCAACCTGGACGCAAGGCAACTGGAGAAATGCCATCGCTGGCTTTATTGCGCAACGCCGCTGCTTGGCCGCTGGCTGCAGCGCGAAGCGATTCGCGCTCTGGCACACGACGGGTCCGCCACAGCGATTAAAATCCTGGTCAAGGCGCTCGCCACGCATCCGGATTCCAATTTGCGCCGCCGGGTCGCCATCGCCCTGCGCCACTTGCAGAGCGCCGAATCGATCGATGCCGTTTGCGCCGCGTGGCAGGAGACTCGCCACGACGCGTTGACGGCGCTTCTGCGCGAACGCCGCTGGCTCGCGACAACTCCACTCGAACTGCGCGTGCTCACCGCCTTGAAGACCGGACAGAAAACGGCGCTCGCCAGACTGGATGCGCCGGTCATCACCGCGCTCATGCACGCCTGCGGGGACGCCGATCCCGAGATCGTTGCCCTCGCGTTGAACCTTCTGGGCGAATTGCGGGCGCCGGACGCGATCGAGCATTTTTGCGATCAACTCATCGGCAGTGAATTCCCCGCCCTGCAAGAGCTGGCGTGGGAGAAGGCCTACGCCCCGCGTGATGCCGGGAAGCGCGCGCTGTTCTATTTCCTGACGGGCCAGGCCGAACGTTACGATGCGTTGGACTTCGATCACCGGTTGCTGCGCGTTGGTTACGAGACGGCCGAACCGGAGATCCGCCATCGCATCGCGGCGCGCGTCCGGCTGAGCGGCCGAGCGGACCTGGCGAAGGCGATTCAATCCGGACCGCAGAAGCGCGTCCTGGCGGAGATGAGCACACGGGAATGGGAATCAATCGTGACCGTGTTGCGGGGAAACAAACGATTTGCGGATCTGTGGGCGCTCAGCTTCGAGACTTATCCCGAATGGTCCGCAGAAGTTCTGGGCGTTTTGAAACAGGCGGGATATCGCCCGGCCGCCGAATCGGATGCCGCGGTCTTCGATAAGCTCTGCAAACTGCGCCCGGTCGAAGGCAAACGGCTGCGTTTGTTCCTGCCCGCGCCTTTTTGCCGCAACGTCTTTCGAATGCCGACCCAGGGCGTCCGCGCGCTGGCCTTCGCTCCGGACGGACGGACGCTGGCCACCGTTTGCAGCGACACCACGGCCTTTCTCTGGGACGTTCCAGGGGCCCGCCTCAAAGACAAGCTGGGCAAGCGCATTGGGCTGGCGACGTTGGCGGCGTTTTCATTCGACGGACGAACTCTCGCCATCGCGAATACCGATCATGCCGCCCGGCTGTGGGATTTGAGTTCTTGGCAATCGAAGGCCACGCTGGCCGGGCACAGCGACAAAATCTCCGCGTTCGGTTTTTCGGCGAACGACCAGTCGTTCGCCACGGGCAGCTACGACAACACGACGCGAATCTGGGATCTGTCGAACTATCGATGCCGCGCAATTATGAACGGCCATCGCGGCGCCGTCCTGTCCCTGGCTTTCTCGCCGGACGGACAAGTGCTCGCGACCGGCAGCCATGATGAAACCGTGCGATTGTGGTACACGGAAGCTGGCGCGAGCAAGGCCACCTTCACGGGGAACCTGAGTTCGGTGTGTACGCTGGCGTTTTCCCCGGATGGCCGGACATTGGCGACGGGCAGCTCGGACGGCACCGTGCGGCTCTGGCACGTCGCCAACGGGGAAATGAAGACAATGTTTCAGGGGCATCGAACTTCGGTGATGACGCTGGCGTTTTCTCCGGACGGCACGCGGTTGGCCACGGGCAGCCTGGACCGCAAGGTTCGGCTTTGGGATTTGTCCACCGGCCAACTCAAAGCGAGCCTGGAAGCGCATACCGACGAAGTGCATTCAGTCGCGTTTTCGCCCGATGGCAAGACGCTCGCCACGGGCAGCCGCGACAAGACCGCGCGCATCTGGGAGGTGGCCCTGACCAAGCCGCTGATCGGCATGAACCGCGAAGATTTGTTCCAGATCGAGCAATGGGCTGCCGGCACGACGCAGGCGGAAGAAGCCCGGCCCTGGCACTTTCTGACCGCCTTGCTGCGCCACCGATTCCGTTTTGATATCGAACTCGGCGAAGTTGCGGAAAAGGTCCTCGATGAATTCGACATCGAGATCGAAGAGGCAGAGTAGGGCAGACTTCCTCTGGACTGCGGCCTTCAGGCCGCTTCAACGCTCGACTGCGGAGAGTGCGCGGAAGCAGCTTAAAGGCTGCGGTCCGCACGGGTTCTCGGGTCATGGGCCGTATGCATGGCTCGAACTTGTAACCACACCTCGGGGAAAGTTGTCTCAATTCCCATCAGCACTCAGGCACAACTGAAACAACTATGAACTCATCCACTGCAACAATGTCCCGCTTCAGCGCCGCTCTGGCTGCGGCGTTGATCTTGATCTCACCGGCCCAGGCGCAACGCGGCCGCGGCGGCGCTCAAGGCCCGCAGGTGGTTTCGCCCGAAGTTTCCCCGGAGCGCAAGATTACTTTCCGCATCCTGGCGCCCAAGGCCGAGGCGGTGCGGTTGAGCGGCAGTGATATTCCCGGCAACGGTCAGGGCGCCACGATGACCAAAGGCACGAACAGCATTTGGGAAGTGACGCTCGGCCCCATCAGTCCCGGAACCTACCGCTACAACTTCAACGTGGATGGCGTCTCGGTGATCGACCCGCGCAGTCCGGCGATCAGCGAGTCCAACAACAACGCCTGGAGCCTGGTCCATGTTCCCGGCCAGGAGTTTATGGACGCCAAGGACGTTCCGCGCGGCGCCGTTTCGGCCGTGACTTACTACTCCAAGTCGCTCGGCAAGTTCCGGCGCATGCAGATCTATACACCGCCCGGTTACGAGACTGGTAAAGGCAAATATCCGGTCTTCTATTTGTTGCACGGCGCGGGTGACAGCGATGAATCCTGGTCCTCCGTAGGCCGCGCCGGTTTCATCCTCGACAATCTCATCGCCGCCGGGAAAGCGAAGCCCATGTTGGTGGTGATGCCCGCGGGCCACACCCGCGCTTCCGGCTTCGGCGCCCGTACCACAACTTCGACGAACGCCACGCCAGCCCGTCCGCCCGCGGACGAATTCGTCCAGGATTTCGAGAACGACATCTTGCCCTATGTGGAGAAGCATTACCGCGTGCGCACCGACCCGAAGAGCCGCGCGATTGCCGGCTTGTCCATGGGCGGCGCGCAGACCTTGAACATCGCTGTCCGGAACCTGGACAAGTTTGGATATGTCGGCGTTTACAGTTCGGGCGTTTTCGGGATTACGGGAGGCGGGCGTGGCGGCGCTTCCACGGCGCCGACGGGGCCGAGCTGGGATGAGCAGCACAAAGAAGCCTTGGACAATCCCAAACTCAAAAAGGGAATCAGACTATTGTGGTTGGCGACGGGCAAAGACGATTTTCTGATCGAGACTTCCCGCGCCACGGTCGCCATGCTCAAGAAGCACGGCTTCAACCCGGTCTTCAACGAAACCGCTGGCGGGCACACCTGGATCAACTGGCGCGAATACCTCCACGAATTCGCTCCGCAGTTGTTTTAACGTCCCCCTCTCCCTCACGAGAGAGTGGAACGCTCACTCAAAATCGTACACGACGACCTTTTTGCAATTCGGCTTGAACACCTTTTCCACGAACTCCACGTGCAACGGGTGCACCTGGTAATCGTCCTGGGCCTTTTTGGAGTCGAATACGACGTTCAGGGCTACCTGATAAGTTTGGTCCACGACTGGCCTGTGACTCCGCGTCATGCGCCCCAGATGAAAGTGAATGATGCCCGGGATTGATTTCAGGTAACGCTCGGCGCCCGCCATCAGTTCATCCACGGCTTTGGGTTTCTCCGGATCCGTCCAAAAGATAACAACATGCGAGAACATAGGGGGCGGAGGTTATGTCGGAACCCCCGTCCAGGCAAAACCAAAACCGGTCAAAATTCCTCTTGCATGTCGGCGCGCGATGTCTATGTTACGCGCTCGCCCGAATGCCGCGTGTGCGGATGTTCATTGAGGCTGAGAAACGAAAGTTAACGTAGTAACCTAACCTTCAACCCTCCGTTGCCCTCGCAACGATCGGTCGTAGGCAATGGAGTCTTCGTTCGGCGTGGTGGCGCCAAACCTGGCCTCCCCTGATTTACAAAAAGGACCCCAGAGTCTCGTCCTATCCCTTTATGCTGACCATGGAAGAAGCCCTGAAGCAGAGCACGATCCGCTTTGCCGCAGGTGAAATCGTCAAAGGAATCATCATCGAAGTTCGTTCCAAGGAAGTTCTGGTCGATATCGGCTACAAAAGCGAAGGCGTCATTTCCGCCAACGAATTTGAAGACATCAAAAAAGTCAAAGTCGGCGACCAAATCGACGTCCTCATCGAAAAACTGGAAGACAAAGACGGCATGGTCGTGCTATCGCGCGAGAAAGCCGAATTCAAGAAAAACTGGGACAAAATCCTGACGATCTGCAACGAAGGGGGCACGATTTCCGGGAAGGTCAAGTCCGTCGTCAAAGGCGGACTGCTGGTCAATATCGGTGTGGAGGCTTTCCTGCCCGCCTCGCAAATCGACATCATTCCACCCAAGAACCTGGCCACGTTCGTCGGCAATTTGTACGATTTCAAAGTCGTCAAGATCAACCAGGAGCGCCAGAACATCGTCCTGTCCCGCCGCGAATTGATCGAACAGGAGCGCAACGAGAAACGCGCGCGGCTCCTGGCCGAAATGGTTCCGGGCGACATCCGCAAGGGCACGGTCAAGAATATCACGGACTTCGGCGCGTTCATTGATCTCAACGGAATTGACGGCCTGCTCCACATCACGGACATGAGCTGGGGCCGGATCGGACATCCTTCCGAACTCCTCAAGGTCGGCCAGGATATCGATGTCGTCGTGCTCGACATCAACAAAGAGAAAGAGCGGGTCAGCCTCGGTCTGAAGCAGAAGCTGGCCAACCCGTGGGACAATATCGAAAGCAAATATCCCATCGGCGCGCGGGTCAAGGGCCGGGTCGTCAACCTGGTGCCCTATGGCGCATTCATCGAACTGGAGCCGGGCGTCGAAGGCCTGGTCCACGTCACCGAATTGTCCTGGACCAAGCGCATCGCCAAACCGTCGGATGTGCTCAAAGTGGACCAGGACATAGAAGCCGTCGTTCTTGGCATCAATCGAGACGAGCAAAAGATTTCGCTGGGCATCCGGCAGCTTGAAACCAATCCGTGGGACAAAGCCCTGGAGAAATACCCGCCTGGCAGCCGCGTCAAAGGCAAGATTCGCAACCTCACCAGCTACGGCGCGTTTGTCGAGTTGGAGGACGGTTTGGACGGAATGGTCCACGTGTCGGACGTTTCTTGGACACGAAAGATCAATCATCCTTCCGAAGTGCTGAAGAAGGGCGACGAAGTCGAAGCGGTCGTCCTGGAGATCGACAAAGCCAACCAGCGGATTTCGCTCGGAGTCAAACAGCTCAGCGAGGATCCCTGGAACAACATCGACAAGTATTACAAGGTCGGCGATCTGGTTACGGGCAAGGTCACCAAGCTGGCCAGCTTCGGCGCCTTCGTCGGCTTGCAGCATGATATCGATGGTTTGGTCCACATCTCGCAGGTCAGCGAAGAACGCGTCGATAAGATCAAGAACGTGTTGAGAGTGGACCAGGAAGTCACGGCCCGCGTGATCAAGATCGACAAGGGCGAACGCCGCATCGGGCTTTCGATCAAAGCCGCGAATTACTCGCAAGAGCAACTCAAAGCGGAGCAAGCGATGCTCGACTCGCTCAAGCCGGGCGAAGACCTCGTGGCATTGCAGCATGCCTTTGACGCGGCGGATGAAGCGAAGCAGTAGCTTCCGCCCTTCGGCTGGAGCTTTGGCCGCGGCGGGCCGACACACGGCCCGCCGCGCGTTTTTGTGACTGAAGCCGGTCTTGATTCTGAGAGGCGGGACCGCTAAGTTTCTTTCCGTGAGCACAATCCTGGAGATTCAAGAAGCCATCGTAAAGTTGTCCGAGAGCGAGCGAACAGCCCTGGAAGAATGGCTCGATTCGTACGAAGAGGACGATTGGGATCGCCAGATCACCGCCGATGCTGCTTCCGGAAAGCTGAACTTCATGACGGAGGAAGTCGAGCGAGCGAAACGCGACGGTACACTTCTTCCCCTCCCGGGTGAAATCTAAGACCACACCGGAATTCTGGCAAAGATTCGATGCGCTGCCTACCGTGGTTCAAGAACTGGCTCGCAAAAACTTCAAACTTTGGTTGGCCAACTCCCGACATCCTTCTCTGCGATTTCGCCTGCACGCTGATGGGAAATGGTCCGCCCGTGTTGGTTCCCATTACCGAGCCGTAGCCCACTTTGACGGCGAGACGTTTGTCGGGACTTGGACCGGAAGCCATGAGGATTACAACAAGCTCCGTTAGCTCATTCTGGCGGCTCCTCTCAGGCAATGAACATCTATGACGAACTCGACTGGCGGGGCTTGGCGGCTGACTGCACGGACTCAAATGAGTTGGCACAGCGGCTGAGCGCCGGACCGATGACCCTCTACTGCGGCTTCGACCCGACCGCGGACAGCCT
Source organism: Verrucomicrobiota bacterium (assembly GCA_016871535.1). NCBI lineage: Bacteria > Pseudomonadati > Verrucomicrobiota > Verrucomicrobiota bacterium. Next base: position 5,842 of record VHCZ01000075.1, on the reverse strand, counting down.
GCACGTCGGAAACCTGGTGCCGCTGCTGGGCCTGCGGCGCTTTCAACTCTCCGGCCACCATCCCATCGCCGTCGCGGGCGGCGCGACCGGCTCCATCGGCGATCCGAGCGGCAAGACGCAAGAGCGGCAGCTCCTCACCCGCGAGACACTCGACAAAAACATCGCTTCCGTGAAGGAGCAGCTTCGGCTCTTGCTGGACTTCGACACGCAGATCAATCCCGCGCGCCTGGTCGATAACGCCGACTGGACCGCCTCGGTCACGTTCCTGGAATTCCTTCGCGACATCGGAAAGCATTTTTCCGTGAACATGATGGTCGCGAAGGAAAGCGTTCGCGCCCGCATGGAAGACCGTGAAGCCGGCATCAGCTACACCGAGTTCAGCTACATGCTGCTCCAGGCTTTCGATTTCTACGTGCTCTGCCGCGACTACAACTGCGAGCTGCAGATCGGCGGCAGCGATCAATGGGGCAACATCACCGCCGGCATCGATCTTTGCCGAAAGAAGCTCGGCCAGACGGTCTATGGCCTGACGCTCCCGTTGATCACCAACGCCGACGGCACGAAATTCGGCAAAACGGAAGCCGGCGCCGTTTGGCTCGATCCGAAGAAAACCAGCGTCTATCGGTTTTACCAGTTCTGGATTCGCACCGATGACCGCGATGTCATTCGGTATTTGAAATTCTTCACCTTCTTGTCGCGCGACGAGATTCACGCGCTGGAGAAGCAACATGCTGAAAAACCCGAAGCGCGGGCTGCGCATCAGGCTCTGGCGAAGTCCGTGACCACTCTGGTCCACGGTGAGGCCGCCACGGATGAAGCGGTGCGCGCCAGCGAAATTCTCTTTGGCGGCGGGCTCGAGGGCGTCTCGGAAAGCACATTCAACGAGATCGTCGGCGAAGTGCCCTCGAAGGAAATCGCGGGAACGAAACTCGACGGCGCCGGTTTGCTGCTCGTCGAACTGCTCGTTCACGCTGGTTTGTGTCCGAGCAAAGGTCAGGCGCGAAAAGACCTCGAAGGCGGCGGCATCTACGTGAACAATGTCCGGGAGAACAATCCGCAGCGCGCCGTCACGCGGGCTGATTTGCAGTTCGGCAAATATGCGCTTCTCCGCAAAGGCAAACGGAACTACACCATCGTAACGGCCGTTTAGATTTGGTTGTATCCCCTCAGGTTACTGTGCAGACCGTGGGATTGACGACAGATCGACCGGAGAACCGTAGCGCAGATTTTCAATCTGCGGTATCGCCGATTTCCAATCGGCAGGGCGCCGGCAAGTCCCTGCGGGCTCGGACTGGGAGACGCCCCGCAGAATACAATTCTGCGATACGGCAGAGTGCAACTCTGCGCTACGAGCTTTGTCGTCCATCCCGCGGATCAAACAGTAAGATAGTTCAGGTGGGGCGAGGCTTGCTTTGGGACAAAAAAGTGTTCACGCAAGTCCCCCTCCGCAAAGAACGCCGCAACAGCTACGCCACGTCCACGCCCGTCACCGATGGCAATTGATGTACGCCGTGTTCGGCGACGGCAGTTTTGCAGCGACCTCAAACCGCATCTGTTCACGATCACGGAGGGAGGAATCGTCATGTGCCTCAGCGAGGCCACAGGCGAAATCATCTGGCAGGAACGGTCGCCGGCAATTTCTCGGCGTCGCCGGTGGCTGCGGATAGCCGGATCTATTCTGGGGAGCACACGCGCCCTCGCGTCTCCGGATTGGCGCCCTCGCCAATCAGACCGTCGAGGAAACCATCTCATCAAACGATCGCTTTTTCGGACGGAAGACCGTGGCCGGCGAGGGCGCCGGCCACGGCACGCGAGGGCGTGTGCGCTCCCCATGCCCAGATACCTGGACCGCGCCACGGCTTTACCATGCTTCGTGATGCGGTTGGTTGTCGTTGTTTTACCAACCGTGAAGCTCCACCGTCTCTCAAACGCGGGACAATCATAGAGAGAATTCGTCCATGTCTGGACGACATAAGGTTCGAGAGCGTAAGCCCAGTCGTTGGTGAGGATATAAAAATACTGGTTGTTCGGCTGTTTTGGAACATATCCGCTTGGATACCTGTTGTTATCCGTTACATACATCTGGAGGCCCAGTCCAAGCTGGCGCAGATTGCTCTGGCATTTGACCGTCTTGGCTGCAGCTTTGGCTCCCGTGAGCGCGGGCAAAAGCAATCCTGCCAGGATCGCAATAATGGCGATGACGACCAGAAGTTCGATCAGGGTAAACGCTCTTCTCCAGCTTTTCTTTGCTCCAGCCATGAATCCATTCTGATTCATATCCGCTCCTTCTCGCTTGGTATCAAAAGCTGCCAACAGCTCCGCGCTCGTTCCGCCCAGTTCTGAGCGTTTCTACAATATCAGGTTCGGATGCGACCGCAAGGCTGCGAATGCTGGCCAATGTAGGGCAGGCTTCCAGCCTGCCAGTTCGGGAGGCATCTTGCCCCGTGAACCGGCAGACAAGATGTCTGCCCTACATGCTCGCTCGTTTGCGCCCCAGTTCCTTCATGAGCGCTTTCAACGGCAGCGTATTGATGACATCGGCTTTCGTGAGCCAGCCTTTCCGCGCGATGCCCGCCCCAAGCCGCAGATAACCCGCGTGCTCGTGGCGGTGTGCATCGCAATTGATCACGCACTTGACGCCTTTGCTCCGCGCGTAGGACCACAGGCGCCAATCCATGTCGAAGCGATACGGACTCGCGTTGAGCTCGATCCAGGTGCCGGTCTCAGCGCAGGCATCGATAACGGCGCGTTGGTTGACCGGGTATCCCTCGCGTTCAAGCAAAAGCCGCCCCGTCAGGTGCCCGAGGATATGGACGAATGGATTCTCCGCCGCCCGAATGATTCGCCGCGTCATCTCGGCTTCGTTGTGCGTGAATCCCTGGTGCACGCTCGCGACGACGACATCCAGTTCCGCGAGCACGCCGTCATCGAAATCGAGTTTGCCGTCGCTCAGAATATCGACTTCGGACCCCGTGAGCAGCCGGAAGTCCTCGCCGCGGTCGGCGTAAGCTTGATTGATCTGGCTGACCGCTTTGAGTTGCTGGCGAAGGCGCGCGGCGTCCAGCCCATTCGCCACGAATGACGATTTGGAGTGATCCGTGATGGCCCAGTAGTCGCAGCCCAACCCGTCCATGTGCGCGGCGATTTCCTCCAGCGTCCCGCGGCCATCGCTCCAGTTGGAGTGGTTGTGGAGCGAGCCGCGCAGATCGGTCCATTCCAGGAGGCGCGGAATGTCGTCGCGCTCGGCGGTGGCAAATTCGCCTTGATCCTCGCGCAGCTCAGGCGGGACATAAGCCAGATCCAGGTGCTTGAAAATGTCTTCTTCGCTCGCACACGGCACCAACAACTTGGGGTCGCGCGTTTCCTCGTCCGATCGGAACAGACCATACTCATTCAAGCGCAACCCGCGCTGAATGGCGCGCTGGCGCATGACGATGTTGTGTTCCTTGCTGCCCGTGAAATAGGCCAGCGCGAAAGGAAATTCGCGATCCGAGACCACGCGCAGGTCGGCTTGAATCCCACATTGCAGGACCACGCTCGCTTTGGTGTCGCCTTTCGCATTCACCGAGAGCGCCGCCGGTTGCTGCGTAAAAAAGTCGATGACCGCGGCCGGTTTCTTGGAGGACGCGAGGAAGTCGATGTCGCCAATCACTTCCTTGAACCGGCGGACGCTCCCGGCGGTGCTGCACCGGATCACGTCCGGGTGGCCGCGCAGGCTTTCGAGGATCGGCTCGGCGGCGGCGAGCGCATCGCTGAGCAAATGGCGCGCGGCGTAATTGCGGCGGAATTGGATGCCTTCGAGAATTTTGCTCTGGGTTTTTTCCCCGAAGCCCGCGATCTCGGCCACCGTGCCGGCTTTGCAGGCCGCTTCCAATTGTTCGATGCTCGCGATGCCAAGTTTGTCGTTTAGCGCTTTGGCCTTCTTGGGTCCGAGGCCGGGGATTTGCAGCAGTTCCACAAGACCCGCCGGGATGGATGCATGGAGATCCTCGTAGTACGCGAGTTTGCCCGTCGTCACGAGTTCCGTGATTTTCTTCTGAAGCGCCTCGCCGATGCCTTTGATCTCGCCGAGACGATTCTCCGCAATCAGCTTTTCCAGCGGTTCGCCGAGTGCTTCGAGCGTTCGAGCCGCGTTGGCGTAGGCGCGGGTCTTGAACGGGTTTTCGCCCTTGAGTTCCAGCAGAGTGCCGATCTCGTTCAGGATTTCAGCCACACGGTCTTTATCCATACCTGGCTATTCTGAGTTCAAAGTTCAAAGTTCAAAGTTCAAAGTTGGCGCTGGCAATCTTCAGACAATTGGCAAAGCTCCCCTCGTGGCCCCACGACAAGCAGCTCAAAGCGTCGCCCTCACCATCGCCGGTTCCGACAGCGGCGGCGGGGCAGGGGTTCAGGCGGACCTGAAGACGTTTGCAGCGTTGGGCGTGCATGGCGCGAGCGCGATCACCTCTGTCACGGCGCAGAACCCCAAACGGGTTGTCGCCATTCAGCCTTGCTCCCCCGCGATTGTTCGCCGGCAGATCGAAGCGGTCTTCGCGGAATTGCCACCGGCTGCAGTGAAAACCGGCATGCTTTTCAGCGCGCAGATCGTTCGGGTCGTCGCGGACTTCTTCGCGGGCAAGAAGAGGCCTCCGTTGATCGTCGATCCCGTGATGGTCGCGACCAGTGGCAAACGGCTCCTGAAGGACTCCGGAGTGGCCATGCTGCAGGCGAAGTTGCTGCCGCTCGCCACCTTGGTCACTCCCAATCTCGACGAGGCGCAAATCCTGTCCGGCGTGCAGATCGAATTGCCGGAACACATGCGGCAGGCGGCACGCCGGATTCGGGAACGATTCGGCTGCGCGGTTTTGGTGAAAGGCGGGCACTTGCGCGGGAGCCGGGAAGCCGTGGACATTTTCTATGACGGTCCAACTGAATTGCTGTTGAAAGCGCCGTTTGTCCGAAGTGTGCGCACGCATGGCACGGGCTGCACGTACTCGGCAGCGATTACGGCGTACGTGGCCCGAGGGCATCGACTCGGCCGAGCCGTAGAATTGGCGAAGAGCTACATCACGAGAGCAATTTTCCAAAGCGTGCATGCGGCAGGCCACACGGTTTTGCGGCACGTCCCAGGAATCTGGTAGGGCGAGCCTGTCCCCAGCGAGCCGAGTCGGACGTGTTCCAAGCCCGTCGAGCGGCTCGCCGGGACGGACTCGCCCCACCACCAAGGAAACTTCCCAAACCCGGTAGGGCGGCGTTGCCGCGCAGCCGGTTGCCACACGGTTTTGCGGCACGTCCCAGGAATCTGGTAGGGCGAGCCTGTCCCCAGCGAGCCGAGTCGGACGTGTTCCAAGCCCGTCGAGCGGCTCGCCGGGACGGACTCGCCCCACCACCACCAAGGAAACTTCCCAAACCCGGTAGGGCGGCGTTGCCGCGCAGCCGGTTGCCACACGGTTTTGCGGCACGTCCCAGGAACCTGGTAGGGCGAGCCTGTCCCCAGCGAGCCGAGTCGGACGTGTTCCAAGCCCGTCGAGCGGCTCGCCGGGACGGACTCGCCCCACCACCAAGGAAACTTCCCAAACCTGGTAGGGCGGCGTTGCCGCGCAGCCGGTTGCCATACGGTTTTGCGGCACGTCCCAGGAACCTGGTAGGGCGAGCCTGTCCCCAGCGAGCCGAGTCGGACGTGTTCCAAGCCCGTCGAGCGGCTCGCCGGGACGGACTCGCCCCACCACCACCAACGAAACTTCCCAAACCCGGTAGGGCGGCGTTGCCGCGCAGCCGGTTGCCACACGGTTTTGCGGCACGTCCCAGGAATCTGGTAGGGCGAGCCTGTCCCCAGCGAGCCGAGTCGGACGTGTTCCAAGCC
>VHCZ01000074.1 GCA_016871535.1 Verrucomicrobiota bacterium | reverse complement strand
TTTGGACTGCGGCGGGAGGCGAAGCGCCACGCCGCTTTGACCGCGCCAGCCAGGCTCCCAAAAGCGGTGTCGCCGCTGCGCTCTGCCACCGCAGTCCAAAATCGCTGCAACTCTGCCCTAGGCCTAGGTCGAAAGGTCCACCCGCGCCAGCGCATAGGGCAGCAGCTGCAACTCGATTTTCCCGGACACAGATTCGGTGGCAACCCCGGGTCGTGCGCGAAAGGTTTCCGGATTGCGCATCGCTTCTTCGGCGTTGGTTTCATCCAGGTAGCGCACGAGAGCGCGGCACGTGCCGGTCTTGATTCGAACCTCCTGCGCTTCAGCAAGGAAATTGGCGACCACGATGCGCCGCCGATTTTGCGCATCGAGCAGCGCGATCCCTTCCACCTGCAGGGGATGGGTCGAATGCGCCGGGCACACCCGGTCAAAGCCGGCCGCGTCGGCCAGCAGATGGTAAACCGGGAAAACGCCGCCCGGAATCGACCGGAATTTCTCCGGCAACGGCGATCCTGCTTCTGTTTCCATCACGCCGCGCCAGCCGGTGGTTTCGTAATAGGTCAAGGAATGGATGTTCCCGGCCGCAGCCAATCGCGAAAGGCTTCCCAGAGTCCACCCCGCGCCGAAAAGCGACATTTGCCGAACATCGACGGCGGACGGCAACTCACTGGAATCGGTCGCCGAGCCCGCGGGCGTGTCCTTGGCTGCGTCCGGATTGAACCGCGCGCAAAGCGTAATGGGGGAAATGACCGCGGCCTGGCGGCAGAATTGTTGCAGGCTTTCAACGGTGCCCGCCTGGCCCGCGAGATTCTCGACCATCGTCGCGTTGTCGAAAGCGTGCACCTGCGGTTGAACGGAGTAACACGGCAGCGCCCACGAATCCGCGGCGGGGCGCTGGCGATTCAACTCCACGAAGTACGCATCCGTGCCGGCCGCCAGGAGAATGTTCGCGCCATACGCGGCCAGGCGTTGTTTGGCCAGACGCACCCACTTTTCGCTCGTGACGGTTTGCGACGCGTGGAAAATCATCCAGAGCGAGACTCGCGGTTTCACGGCCTCCAACTCGCGCATCAGAGCCGTCAACTCTTCTTCGGCGCGATCTGTGAGAGACAGGGCGACGTGCAAGGTGGCGCCGATTTGGCCAGCCTCATTCGCAGACTTCCGCAACGCCGCCGGCCAGTTCGGATCAGCGAGCCGGAGGTCCACGCGGAGATGAGAAAGCCGCAACGCTTTCAGGCGCTCGATTTCTTTGGCCGTCAAAGGATGGCCGTGAGAGGCGGCGCCCAGGCCAATCGCCGGTTTGGCCAAGACGGGCGTCGTGGCGATTGAGATTTGCGCCCCGCGTCCGAGAACGACGGGCATGATTTTCCGCGGCGATCCAAGCAGCGACACCGTGGCCGATTGGAAAACGCGCGTTCCTTTGTCGATTTGCTTCGGGAAACCCAGTTCCAGGGGCGTGCAGTAAGTCTTGAAGGAAGCGTCGGTCCAGTTCCGCTGATCTTCCATCTCAAACACGTCCCCTTCGAAGCGCACCTCCGCGCGGACGCCCGGCGCCGGCTCATACGCAAGGGCGCGAATGTTCTTGAACGGTTGATCCGGCGAGATGTGGCGGGGAAAAACGCCCGGCTCGGCGCGGCCATCCGGGTGTTCAACCATGCACGGTTTTCCCGCGCATTCGGAGATCGGGTGGAGCACGCAAATCCCAATGCGATTGCGCAGAAAGGTCGCGCGCGCCTCGCCCTCGAACCCAAACGTCACCTTGCCGGCCGAATCTCCCGTGAGCGTGCCCTTCCAGACGAAATCGATTTCGCGCTCCTGGCATTCCACGTCGAAGGTCACCCGAAACGAATCCTGCGCAGAGTCCACATTCAGATTTCTGATCTGCGGCGTGATCGTGGCCCAGTTCCGGTCTCGGACCGCCGCATAAATCGCGCGCACGATTTCGTGATCGCCCACGCGGATGTAGCGGAGGAAAGCCGTGCCCGGCTCGAAGATCATGGTGAGCGGGCCGGCGGCCAGGGCGATAGGTTCGGCGGGAACGGCCTCTGTTCCACAACGCAGAATTTGAGGAGACAAAGCGGCAGACATAATTCGATTTGAGATTTGCGATTTGAAATTTGAAATTCAATTTCCACTGAACCTTGCGAGACGCGGTCCCCGATTGGCAATTGAGAATTGTTGCGTCGTCCCCATGTCAAAAAGTTTGTTCCGTACGGAACAAACTTTTGGCGTCTTTTCTTTGCCAACTCCTTCCTGATCTTCGTTTCTTTCGTCGCGGCGTATTCTGAGTTCGCCACGTGTCCGCGAGGCGGGCGCCATTTTCAAGAGCTACCCCTCAATCCGGTAGAGATGAGTTTTGGCGCGAAGGAAAAAAGCTCTGCCCGCGATGGCCGGCGACGCCATGAAACCGTCCGCAAGCTGATTCGTCGCGAGCACTTTGAACTGGCGGCTTGCCGCAATCACCGTGGTCTTCCCGTCTTCGCTGAAAAAATAAACCCGCCCTTCGGCGCCGACGGGCGAGGCGGAGTAATTGCCGCCGATGCGCTCTTGCCAGATTTGATTCCCGGTCTTGGCCTCAAGACAGCTCGCCACGCCGCCGTCCTCTAGCATGAAGATCAAATCGTCGACGAGCAGCAGTCCGGGCTTGCGCGAGACGCTGCGCCTGGATTTCCAAACCAACTCCAGACCCGCGCTCCTGGCTTCGCCCGTTGAATGGGTGGGATCGACCGCGTTGGCGTCGATCATCTCGCCGTTGCGGCTTGGGCGTATTGCGAGCAGTTGCCCGTTTGACCAGCCGGTCGGCAAAAAGATCAGGCCGTGGCCCACGACGGGCCGGCTGCTCGCGGAATGAGTCGTGCGTTCTTCGACGCGCCAAAGTTCCTTGCCGGTGAGCGGATCGTAGCCGTAATGCGCCTTGGCGCCCTGGCTGATCAACATGGGCTTCCCCTCGACCACGGCGATATGCGGCGTGGAAAACGCCTTGCGAAAATCGCCCTCGGCCTGCGGTTTGCCGTCCGGATCCAGGTCTTTGTAGTCCACGGAGCGCTCCTGCCGCCAGACGGTCTTCCCGGTGTGCTTGTCCAACGCCACGACGAATTGATGGTCGCTGCCGTCGAAATTCATGATCAGCAAATCGCCGAAAAGAATCGGAGATGAGCCGGCGCCGCGAAAATGGTTGCACACGAAATCCCGCCGTTGCCAGAGCACCTTGCCGGTTTTGGTCTCGACGCACGCGGTGCCCGGCGATCCGAACGTCACGTACACGCGACCTTCCTCGATTACTGGCGTGGGCGAAGCGTAGCTGTTGAAAGGATGGACGTACTGCGGCAGGACCACGTCGAAGAGTTTGAGATTGTGCTCGATCTTGCCCGTGTCGCGATTGACGCAAATGGCGGAGAGCCGCGTGCCTTCTTCGGGCGCCGTCGTGAGCCAGATTTGATGGCCCCAGACCACGGGCGAGGACCAGGCTTTGCCGGAGATGGGAGTTTTCCATATGACGTTGCTGGTTTCGCTCCAGGACAGCGGCAAGCCTTTGGCCTCCGAGAGGCCGTCGCCGTTGGGTCCGCGGAATTGTGGCCAATGTTCTCCTGCGACCAGCGCCGCGGTCGTGAGACCCAGTGAAAGCATCGATGTGGCAAGAAGGCGTTTCATGGCGGCGGAACGATACCAGCAGGACGGATGAGCGGGCAATACCTCTGTCATTCGCGCTTTGACGACGGGTGCTGGGTCCAATACCTTTTGATTGTGAGCAACGAAGAATTAAGGGAGCTGGTCGCCAGCCTTGTGTCGGCTCAAAACGAAACCGACCGCCTATTGAAGGAAACGGCCGAGCAACAGAAGGACACCGATCGCCGGATGAAGGAAACCGACCGACTGATCAAGGAGAATGCCGAGCAGCAGAAGGAAACAGACCGGCTGATCAAGGAGACAGCCAAGCAACAGAAGGACACCGACCGCCGGATGAAAGAGACCGATCGTCAGATGAAAGAAACTGACCTGCAGCTCAAAGAACTGGGCAAACAGATCGGTGGTCTGGGCAATAAGTTCGGCGACTTCGCGGAGGGCATGGCGATGCCTTCATTGATGGAGATTCTGGCCAAACGGTTCGGTGCCGATCAAATCGTCGAGACCAAACGTTTGCGCAAAGGCGCGGACGAGGTCAAGAGTATCCTGACCCGGCGGGAGCTGGACAAATTCATTCGGAACTTGCGGCGGTTCTACCAGTTTCTTCCCCAATTCAAAGGTTATCGGTTGTATGGCGTCCTGGCGGCCGTCGAAAGCAGCCAGGAAATGGACGCGGCCGCGTTAGCGGAAGGAGTCTGTCTTGCGCGGATGCACGGCGATATTTTCAGATTGAAAGTGCCTCGGAACTTTCAACCGAAGGATTGCTCGATCTAGGAACTCGAAAACAGTGCGGGAAACGAAGTCCGCCTGCCAAACGAAAGGTGCCTGCTTGTGAACAACCCAATTACGTCTCGTCGCTTCCCAAAGCCCCCTGCCCTCTCCCTTGTCCTCCTGCTGTTCTTTGGCGGCTGCGCCAAACAGCAGGAGAGAGTTGAGGCCCCCCAACAGGCGCCGCCCCCTCAGTCGTCCCCAGCGCCGGTCTCCGCGGAAAAGAACAGTTTCAAGGAAGTCACATCGCGCCTCGATCCCGGCGGCGATTTTTATTTCTATTGGAGCGGCGAACGGACGCTGAACGCGCTCTCCACCAAAGTCACCGACTTGCGCAACCTCGTGGCGGCCATTCCGGAAATCCCGGAAGACGTCCGGCCCAATGTGGACAAGGCTTTTGAGATCGGCGCGCGCTTGATCAAGAAGAGCGGGCTTGAAGAAATCAGCGGCCTGGGGCTGAGTTCGATTGCTCGCGAGACGGGCCGTTATCACAGCAAATTTCTGCTGCATCATTATTGCGGACAGAACACCGGGTTCATCTGGTCGCTTTTTGGCCAGGCGCCGCATGCGCTCACCGGGTTGGATTTGCTCCCCGGGACGACGGCATTGGCGGCGTTTTCCGATTTCGATTTCACGCAACTCTGGTCGATCGTGACCAACGAGATCGCTCAGGCCGGTTTTGCCGAAGCGCAAGCCTGGGTGCAAAACATGCCCGCCCAATTCCTGGAGGCGACCAAGATCGACTTCAATCAGTTGCTCGGCTCGCTCGGCGGCGAATATGGCCTCGTCGTCACGCTGGACGAATCCAGGCAGATACCGATTCCGATGGGGCCGCAGCCGCTTCAGGTGCCGGAGCCCGGATTGATGCTGGTGGTCAAGGTCAAGAACGACACGTTGTTCGACCGCGTGGAGCAACTGCTCGCCGAAAACCCTCAGGTCGCGGGTCAGCTCGTCAAAACGGACAAGGACGGCTTGCGCATGAGAACGATGCCGGTTCCGCTGCCGTTGCCCATCGCCTTGCGTCCCAGCATCGCGCGCGTGGATGATTATCTGATCGTGGCCACGACGGATGCGCTCATCGAAGAAGCCGTGGCCGTAAAACGCGGCCAAAAGAACGGTTGGAAACACTCCGACGAATTCAAGAAGTTTTCCGAAGGCCTCCCCGCTCAAGGCAACCTGTTCGTGTTCTTGAGCCCGAGATTTGGCCAAACCGTTGCCCAAATCCAACAGCAAGCGCTCCGCCTCAATCCGAAACTGGGACAGGCTCAGGCGGAAGGCCTTCAGAAACTGCTCGGCACCGGCAATGCGGCGTACACTTTCACAGTGGCCGCCAACACCGACGAAGGCTGGCTCGGAGTCGGCAATGGAAATCAAACCTACAGCCAAGTGTTGATCGGGCCGGCGCTCGCGGCGCCCGCGGGGCTTCTGGCGGCCATCGCCATTCCGAATTTTGTGAAAGCACGGCAAACCGCGCAGCGCAACGCGATCATGAACAACCTGCGCATGATCCAGGGTGCGAAAGAGCAGTGGGCCCTGGAGAACAAAAAAACGGATGGCGCTCCCGTCACAGAAGCAGACATTTCCCCATTTCTTCAAGGGGGCAAGATCCGGAACATCCGCGGCGAGAAATACGATCTGAACTCGGTCGGACGATCTCCCGCAGCGACGTTGCCCGACGGATCAAGCGTGGCCTTGCCGTGACGTGAACCGGACGATTCTATGACAGCGCCTCGCTCTTTGAACCGGCGGGAATTCCTTAGGACTTCGGCCGGCCTGGCGGTAACCGAGGCGCTCACCGGCGCGGAACCTGAATCCGCGCCCGCCGATCCCATCATCGACATTCATCAGCACACGAACTATTCGGGCCGAAGCGACGAACAACTGATCGCGCACCAGCGCACGATGGGCATCAGCAAAACCATTTTGCTCCCGGCGGGCACGCCGGTCGAGCGGCCCTCCACGCACGAAGGCAAGTCCAACGGCCTCGCCGCCCAGTGCGGCGGAAACGAGTCGTGCCTGCGAATCGCCCGGCAATTCCCGGACGAGTTTCTTTTCGGCGCGAACGAAGTCGCCGACTTGCCGAATGCGGATCAGGAAATTGAAGAGTATCTCAAACTGGGCGGCATCATCATCGCCGAGCAGAAGTTTGCCGTGGATTGCGATTCCGCGTCCATCGAACGGCTGGCTCGCCTGGCCGAGGATTACGGCGTGCCGATCCTGATGCACTTTCAGCACGGCACGTACAACCTGGGCATCGAACGGTTCCACAAAATCCTGGCGAAATATCCCGAAACCAACTTCATTGGCCACGCCCAGACCTGGTGGGGCAACATCGACGCCAGCCTGGACCAAACCGTTCTTTATCCAAAAACGAAAGTCACACGCGGCGGCATCACGGATCGCTTGCTCGCGGATTATCCCAACATGTTTGGCGACCTCTCAGCGGGTTCCGGACTCAACTCCATGTTGCGGGATGAAGACCACGCGCGCGGCTTTCTGGACCGCCACCAGGACAAACTGCTGTTTGGCAGCGACTGCAACGATTCGGTCGGCCGCGGCGAAAAATGTTTGGGCGCGCAAATCCTCGCGGCGATCCCGCGGCTTGCGCCCAATCCGAAAGCCGTTCGAAAGATTCTCTTCGAGAACGCGGCGCGCTTGTTCCGAATCCAGTGATTCGAGCATCTAGGGCAGACATCCTGTCTGCCGGTTGACGGGGCATCCTTGCGTCGTGGCGCAGTCCGAACTGGCAGGCTGGAAGCCTGCCCTACGTTTTCAGGCGCTCTAACCCACGGGCAAGGCAATGTCTGGAAGTCCGGTGTCGAATCTCAGAGTGATTTGCACGTCCTTGAGCTGGTGCTCCCGGCAGAAATCAACCGCCCGGCTGGCATTCGGGAAATCCTTCGCGCCCTCATCCTCATCCATCCAGAGGCCGTCCTCGGTCAGGTAGCGGCCAGTGCCCTTGTGTTGGATGAGAATCTTCAAAGTGAAAAGGCGCACGGTTTGTGGTTTTCCGAACGACGTCAGAACTCGAACCATCTTCTCTTTCCGCGCTGGACGACTCTGAGTGAGGCCGTCGGCCTGGCGGATACGGGACACGCTGTTTCACTTCCGATAAAAGCAGGGACTTTGCCATCTCAGGTGTGAGAATGCCGCCCTTTAGCGGCGGGAGTTTTCATCCTGAACCGCAGATAGCCGCAGATGAACGCAGATGGTGAGGGGTTCGTGATATCCTGGCCTTCACCCACCGTGTGAACGGCGGCTCCCGGTTTACGGTTTCCCAACTTGGGATCTTGGGATTACCTGCGTTCCACCGCGTCCCTGGAATGCTCTTTTGATCGCTGAGTAAAGTCGGGAACGGAGTGGTTCGCGTTTCGCGAGGCGAACGAGCCTTATGGGGAACTGATAGCGGGGCTTGGGAAGCTCATCCGTCCTTCCCCGGCTTCCCGAAGACTCGCATTGTCCCGGTTACCGCTGGTAGCCCGGACCGTTCAGAATCTCATTCGGATAAGGCGGGATGCCACGGATGAGGTCCCAGCACTTGTTCCACTTCACGAGTTGCGCGTGGCCGCCAAACGCTCCAACCACGCGCCGCCCGGGAGGTTTCGCTGCGTGTTCCATGGCAGAGTCCACCAACTGGCCGTCCCGGAGTGCCGCAGCGAGAGGGTCTCGCCGCTGGTTTCCGGATTGTTGCCCGCGTCATTGAAGTAGAAGCCGTCCGTCTCGTTCTGTTCCCACATCTGCCAATCGGTGGCTTGGAAATCGGTAAGTTTGTAGGTCTTTGCCGCTGGAAATCCGCCCGGCTTTGGGTCCCACGTAGCCGCCGATCGTGCCGTTCCAGCAATAGGAAGCAGCATGCTGGCCAGGACGGCGATGATCGCGATCACGACCAGCAGTTCGATCAGCGTGAATGCACGCGCGGTGGGTTTTATTCGACAGGTTAGCCGTTGGGTTTGAAGACTCGGTTTCATAAGCTATGCACAAGTCAAGCAGTGCAAAGTAGTGACCCGGTCCCTGGTTGCTCCTCGAATCTCGGCAAACTCCAGCCGCTTCTTGCTTCTTCTGTTGCTGCCGGGGTGCGATCCAAAGTGTCGGTCAGCGACTCCGATTGACTTCCCTCTCTCCCCGCGAGGAAACGAGTGGGGAGAGAGTTGGAGGGAAGGGTTTCTCGGAAACATGAGAAGTGAGCCAACGCCCCTCCTCCCTTCGGGAAGAGAGGGAGAAGACTTCGTTGACCGAGAGTTTTAATCGCACCCTCTCTGCCGCCTTGCCGCGCCGCGTGAATCTCGTTTAATCGTGCCATGCGAGCCGTGCAGCGCCTGCTCTTTGCTGACCCGCAACCGCTGGTGGAAAAGTTGGGTTTGGATTTCTTTCGAGGCTTGCCCGAAGTCCCCGGTGTTTACCTCATGCGCGATGACGCGGGCGTTGTGCTCTACGTCGGCAAAGCCAAGAACCTTCGGAAACGCCTGAACAGCTACCGCGTGGCAAATCCTGAGCGGCTGGCGCGCCGCCATCTGAGACTCCTGCGCGCTGTGGCGCAGGTGGAATGGCTGGCGTGCGCGGACGAGGCCGCGGCTTTGAGCCAGGAAGCGGCGCTGTTGCGGACACTGCGGCCCAAATTCAATCGTGTCGGCACCTGGCCGGGCAAACCGAGATTCCTGGCCTGGGACCGCGACGGCGAAACAATCTTGCTGCGCATCGCGGAGTCGGGAACACTGGGCAAGAATGTCGTGGGACCAATGGGCAGAGGCGCGGAAGTTCTGCGCGCGGTCTTAGCGCGATTGCTCTGGTTCGCAGTCCGTCCCGAACGCGGGATCGCAGGCCTGCCGGTAGGTTGGCTAAGCACGTCAGGCGCGCATCGGCCCCATAAACCTGGTAAGGACGGATTCCACTCCGTCCCTGACTTTTTTTGCCTTGCGATGGAAGAGAAGTCCTCGAAGACTACCGCCTCGTCGAAGCTCTTCGCAGCGGCATCGCCCCCGACTTCGACGTCTATGACGCCGCGGTCTGGAGTTCCATCGCCGTGCTCAGTGAAAAATCCGTGGCCGACCGCAGCCGCCCCATGGACTTCCCGGACTTTACAAAGGGAAAGTGGAAACACAGGCTGCGCATCCGGATTTTGCTGCTCCTGAACCATTGCGGGGATTGCCAGATGCCGGAGAGCACGTTGTTCGCGCACGTCAACGCGCTGCTCGAATTCACCGCGAGCCTGTCCGAAATCCAGGAAGCGCTGGCTTGGCTCAAGGACAAAGCTCTATGTCGATTTCACGGTCGAACAAATGACCGAGGCCAAACGCTGGAAAATCACCGCCGTCGGCAAAGCCGACTCCCGAACTGAATTACGTTTTACGTTTTGCGTTTCACTCCCGATGAATGAGAAGGACCCGCCCCGACTCCGACCTCCGACAACCCTCCTGCACCCCCAATTCATCGCTTCTGAAAAGGGGGGGCGTTATATCAAACCTTTGTCATTTTGTATCAAACCTCGCGCGGCCTTACATAAGTTATTGAAGTGGAGGATGGTGGAGCCGAGGGGATTCGAACCCCTGACCCCCACAATGCCATTGTGGTGCTCTACCAACTGAGCTACGACCCCATCCAGAGCGGCAGCAATCTAGAATGGCATCGCTCTTTGTCAAAACGATTCTCCGGTCTCAATCCAGGCCAAGCCGCGCTCGGCCCGCCGGAGAAATCATGGAATGGTGCCAGGGCGGATCCCACACGATTTCCACGCTCGCGTCCTCGACTCCCGGAAGCTCCAGCAACTTTTGTTGTGCGTCGGCCGCGATCACCGTGCCCATCCCGCAGCCGGGCGCCGTGAGCGTCATCTTCACAAAGACTTTGCTGCGCCCGGAAGGCTGCGGTTCAAGGTGCAAATCATACACCAAACCGAGATCGACAATGTTCACGGGAATCTCCGGGTCGTAGCACGTCCGCAGAGTTTCCCAGATGGCGCTTTCGTCGGCCGGTCCGGATGCCTCCGACGCAGCGTTCGCGTTGGCGTTGGCGGCGCCAGGGGCTGGCGCTTCGATTCCGAGCGCGTCCGCGTCGCCGTTTGCCAGGCGAAACAAGCTTCCGCTCGCCATGACGGTGAAACTGCCGCCGAGCGTTTGCGTGATTTCGACGGGCGTGCCTTTGGGCAGAACCACCTTGTGGCCCGCGGGAATTTGCACCGCTTCGCAATCGCGGCTCAATTCAACTGAAGTCGTGTTTTGCATGCGGCAAAGCTAGCCAACCACATTCAATAATCAACGCCTGAGCCGTTGAGAATCCAGTCCGGCGCAGGCGGCGGCCATTCTCAGTTTGACTTCGGTGGGGCGAGCCTGTCCCAGCGAGCCGCTTCCGACGTGTTCCCAATACGTCGGACACGGCTCGCCCCGGCTCGCCCTACCTTGAAAGCGTTCGGCCAATGGCCGCTTTGGACAATCCCCCGGAAATGCGGTTTAATCAGGCCATGACCGGCACGGTTTGGCAAAATGCAATCCGCTCCTGTGCAGACTCGGCGCGGGCACGGCAGGGTCTTGAGAAGCTGCAAAGCACCGGCGCGGCGTCGGTGTTGCAGAGCGTGTCGCCGGAGCAGGCGCGCGTTCTGGCGGCGCTCTGGAGCGGCTCGGAAGCTCTGAGCGAGCTTTTCGCGGCTCACCCGGAATGGCTCGCGACGCTTCTGGACACGGAATCGCTCCGCGGGCCCCGCCGCGCTCAGGGACTGGAACGCGAAGTTCAGAGTTGGCTTGGACCTCTTCTCGATACGGCAAACTACGCCGGCGCGTATGCCAAGCTGCGCCAGTTCAAACAGCGGGAAATGCTCCGAATCGCGGCGCGCGATCTGGCGCGATGGGGTGACGTGCGTGAAATCACCCGGGAGATCTCGGACGTGGCGGACGTTTGCCTGGAGACCGTCTATCAATTGTGCGCGCGGCAACTGACCGAACGCCTGGGCCAGCCGTATCACCAGGACGCCGGCGGGCCGTGGCGGCCCACGGAATTTTGCGTGCTGGGAATGGGCAAGCTCGGCGGCCAGGAGTTGAACTACAGTTCGGACGTCGATGTGCTTTTCGTTTATGAAGAGGAAGGCCATCTCTTCAAACTCCCGCCCCGCAAGGGCCAGAATCCGGGTTCCGGCCTGAGCAACCATCAATTTTTCCGCCGGCTCTCCGAGGCCATCATCGCCGAACTCAGCGCGCTGACTTCGGACGGCGCGTTGTTTCGCATCGATCTTCGGCTCCGGCCCGAAGGCGACGCCGGCCCGCTCGCCCGTTCCTTGAGCAGTTACGAGAATTACTACGCCCAATGGGGCCAGACCTGGGAGCGCATGATGCTGATCAAAGCCCGCCGAGTCGCGGGTAACGTCGCGCTCAGCACGGAGTTCTTGGAGATGATCCAGCCGTTCCGTTATCCGCGCGCGCTGAGCGAACGCATCCTCCAGGAAATCGCGGACATGAAACAACGGATCGAAAACGAAGTCGTCAGGAGCGGAGAGATGGATCGAAACGTGAAACTGGGACGGGGCGGCATTCGCGAGATCGAATTCGTCGCGCAATCCCTGCAGTTGCTCCACGCGGGCCGCGCGCCGTTTCTGCAGGATTCCCAAACGCTTTCCACGCTGCAAAAGCTCGTCCGCTACGGCGTGCTTCCGGCGGGCGACGCCCGGGACTTGATCGAGGCTTATGGCTTTCTCCGGGAGGTCGAGCATCGGCTGCAGATGGAAGGCAACCTGCAAACTCACACCATCCCCAGCGATCCTCCGGCGTGCCAGCGGTTGGCCGCGTTGATGGGATTCGATTCAACCGCCGCGTTTGAAAACACCCGGCAGACTCATTGCGAGAACGTTCGCCGGATTTACGGGGCGCTGCTCCAAACAAAACAATCTCCAACCGGGAAGAAGCTCCCGGATTTGCAGGAAGGCGAAGCGGCCTGGCGCGCGCTTCTGGACGAACATCGCTTTCGCGATGCCGAACGCGCCTGGCCCATGCTCCGTGAATTCGTCCAGGGTCCGGGCTACGTCCACCTCTCGCCTCGCACTTCGGAACTGGCTCTGGAACTGGTCTCGCGGTTCCTGGCGCTTTGCCGGGGACAATCGGTGAAGGCCCCGCACGCGCAATCCGGCCCGATTCGCCTTTCGGATCCGGATCGCGTCTTGGCGCGGCTGGACAGTTTTGTGAGCGCGTACGGATCGCGAGCGCTGCTCTATGAAACGTGGGTCAACAACCCGGCGTTGTTCGAGTTGCTCTTGCTGCTGTTCGATCGATCCGAATTCCTTGCGGAGATCGCAATCCGCACTCCGGATCTGGTCGATGAACTGGTGTTGAGCGGGCGTCTGCGGCGGCGCAAAATGGCCGAAGAAATTCTGGAAGATCTCCGCTACGGCCTCGCCGACCCGGATCAGTCCGCCTGGCTGAGGCGTTATTATTACGCGGAATTGATGCGCCTGGGCCTGCGTGATATCGCCGGCCTGGCAGACTTCGAGCAAAACCTTGCCGAACTTTCCGCGCTGGCGGAAGCCTGCCTGCAATACGCGCTGGACGTGGTGATGCGCCGGCACAAGTTGCGGACCGCGCCGTTCGCCATCGTGGGTTTGGGGAAACTCGGCGGCGCCGAAATCAATTACGGCTCTGATCTGGACATTCTGTTCGTGGCCGGCCCGGCGCAAAAGAAGCTTCCTCGATTACAGCGCCTGGCCGCGGAAGTGATGGAGTTGCTCTCCAAGCCGACGGAAGCCGGCGTGACGTTTCTGACGGACCCGCGGTTGCGGCCCGACGGCGAGAAAGGCCTGCTCGTCAACACGCTCGCGGCGCACGAGGAATACTACCGGCATCGCGCTCAACAGTGGGAAATCCAGGCGATCTCCCGCGCCCGTCCCGTGGCCGGCCATGCCGACACGGGCCGCAAGTTTGCAGAATTGGCCGCGCGCCTTTCGAATTTCCGAACACCTTCCCTGCCCTTGGCCGCCTACTCGTCCGCCTGGAAATCGGAGATTCACAAGATGCGTTTGCGCATCGAGGAGGAGCGCACGCCGCCCGGCAAAGAGCCGCTGGCCATCAAGACCGGCGCCGGAGGGTTGATTGACGCCGAATTCCTCGCTCAAGTCTTGTGCCTGGAGAACGGGTTCCATGAACCGAACACGCTGCGGGCTCTGGAACGCGGACGGGAGACCCACGCGATGCCGGAAGGCGACGCGGTTGCGCTCCTTGAGAATTACCGCAAGCTCCGCCGCATTGAAGGGATCTTGCGTCGCTGGAGTTTCGAGGGCGAAACGTTGTTGCCGGACGACCCCGCGCCGCTCTACCGCGTCGCTGTGCGCTGCGGGTTCGCGAATGCGGACGATTTCATGAAGGCGGTCGCCGGGTACCGGAAGGCGATTCGGGAGGTCTATCTGAACTCGTTGAAGCGTTGGAGGGTTACAGGGGTTAATTAAGCAGCGATTCTCCCCATGAACCTCGGAGCGCCGGTCTCCAATCCGGCGCGATTCAAGCCGCACCAATGCGTGCCGGGTCGGAGACCGGCGCTCCGGTTCATGGCCGCAATGCGCGCACTCGTTAGGGGAAGCCGGCGTCCCCCGCCGGCGAGTCGGATTGCTGAGGGCAACGGGAATTCGCCGACAAGGATATCGGCTCCCGGCCCGTGGTGATGAAAATGCCGCGCCCGGCGTCAAACCTGCCAACTCGGCACGAGCTTTGCTTAAAACAGCCGTGGTTGCGGTCCCGATTGTGTGGGGGCCGCCCGTCAGTTCCAGGCGATTCAAAGGGCGCCTGGACAAGACTGACGAGCTGACACGGGAAAGAGGCATGGCGGCGGTCATCGCTGGATTCGAGGTCTGCCGTTCAGGAGCTTGAGTGGACTGACAGTCTGCAGTGAAGACAAGGACGCCATGCTTCTTTGGGGACTAGTACTGTGACAAAAAATTTTCGCATGTATCGAAATTTTTTATCACAGTAATGGTTTCCTCGTAACATTCTTGGCTCAGGATGAGTCAGAATAATTCGGACGGCAGAGTCGTAACGCGGTTGGATTTTGAAAACATGAAGTTTTTGAAGAGGGCAAGCGGTTTCACGTTGATCGAGTTGTTAGTCGTGATCGCGATCATGGGCATCTTGATGAGTCTGCTTTTCCCGGCGCTTTCGCAAGCCAAGGCCAAGGCCCAGGAGGCGCGATGCTTGCACAATCTCAAACAACTGGGTCTGGCTACTCTCATGTATGCCGAAGACCACAAAGGCCTGATCCAGATTGACGCTCCGCTCGAACCCGGCGTGACGTGGGGGAGCATTTTGAGCACGAACCAGAACCTGCGGCCTTTCGAGGTCTTTGTCTGCCCCAGCTACGCTCCGCGACGGTTCACCAACTGGTTCAAGACCTACGGCGTGCGGCTGGACCCGCTCCCGGAAAATGTTTCCGGCGACTTCAATGAAGTCCTGAAAACTGATTCGCTCGCGAAGCCGTCCGAGTATTTTCATTTGACCGATACCACGAGCCGCGGCCGCCAAGGCATTGGCGCGGAGCAGTACTATTACTTCCGAATCGACGCCGAGAAACAGGTTCATGCCCGTCACGACCGAAAAGCCAACGGGCTTTTCATTGACGGCCACGTCGAAAGCGCACGACGCAGCCGGCTCGAAAGTCTCGGCATCACCGCCCTCTATTCCGCTGACACCGTGCCGGCCTACTACTGAGAGCGGGAGTCCGTCGCCAGGAGCGCCTCACGTTTCACGCATTACGTTTTACGTTTTATCCCATCGGTTCGGACCCTCCGCACAACTCCCTCCCCATCCAGCCTGGTCAGGAAATCAATCGTGTCCTGCTGGAAACAATACGGAACGTCCTCGCGCAGCTCCGGGATGCCGAGCAGGCGCCGTCCGTTCCGACCGTCGGCCGCGGCGCGCAGGATATCAGCTTTGGATGCCGCATAAATCTGCCGCGCCATGCGGGCTGAATCGGAGATTCTCCCCGAGGCATAGTCGGGCCAGATCAGATCGCACAATGCGCCCGCGGCGAGCGCGTCTTCATAAGCCGCCTGATCCACGGTTCCGCTGCAGATCAGGAGGAGGTTGACTGGCTTTTCTTGCGCGATCCAGGCGGCGAGGGCGCGCATCCCGAGAAACGAGCCGATCAACGTGGATCGGGCTGTTGCGCACGCCCGCAGCGCGCGCGTGCCGTTGGTCGTCGTCATGACAATGGTCTTCCCGCGGACCTTTTCCGGTGTGAATTCACGAGGCGAATTTCCGAGGTCAAAATCGATGCTACCTGTTTGGGCTGCCAAGATTCGCAAGCCATTTCGTTCACCCGCCAGCAGAACCTCCGCGCGCGACCGCCGAATCGCCAGCGCTTCGGCAATTTCGCTTACGGGCAGAATCTCGCGCGCGCCGTTCGCGAGAGCCGTCATCATGGTCGAGGTGGCTCGGAGAATGTCGAACACGACGCAAACTACTTCGCGCAGATTCCTCTGGCTCAGGCCGGTGAATTCCGCCGGAGTGAACAGAACCTCAAGACAGGTCGGGTTCACAGCGAACCTCTCTTCCTGCGCCGCATGTAGTGAAAGAGATATTGCTGCGCGTATCCACCGAAAGGCCCGAAGTGTTCCTCGCTGAATCGTTGGAGGCGGCGGAGAGGAATTTGCCGGCCTCGAAAATAGAGTTTGCGCAAAGCTTTCATGACCCACACGTCGATCGGAAAAGCTTTCGGAAAACCGTAAGCGAAAAGCAACACGCAATCGGCAATCTTTCTTCCGACGCCCGGTAACCGGAGCAACGATTCTCTGGCTTCGCCAATCTCCCGCGCGGAAAGTTTTGAGAGGTCGATTGCCGACGAGGCGACCATGTCCGCGGCCCCTTTCAGATAGGCGGCACGAAATCCCATCTTGCACGCGCGCAACTCAGCCTCGGGGCAGGCGCAAAGCCGTTGGGCGCTCGGGAAGGAATGGGCCGGAGAATGCCCTGGCGGCACCGCCACCGGTTCCCCGAACCGCTCGCAAAGCAACGAGACGATTTGCCGGATCTGGATGATTTGTTTGGTGGAGGAAAGGATGAAGGACGCAAGGCATTCCCACGGATCCTGGCGCAGAATCCGCAGCCCGAAGCACGCTTTTACGGCGGCGCGCATCGGTTCGTCGTCGGGGAACGTCGCCAAGATGGTCTCAAGATCAACACGGCTTTGGAGGTAGTTCTCGATCCACGAGACGCTTGAAGCCGGTTGCGCCGTTTCGGCGAGAATCGCATGCTCCGTCGCGGACAACCGGACCCAGTGCCGGTCAATCACACCTTCCCATGGACCTGATGGCAGGGCGAGCCTGTCCCCAGCGAGCCGAGAAGGACGTATTCCAAGCGCGTCAAACGGCTCGCCGGGACGGATTCGCCCTACCGGCGATCGGTTCGAGGGGCGTGGGCATGGTTCGGAATCCGTGCGAGCTTCGCTGAGCTTCCATCGGAAGGCCTGGCCGGAGATTAGGGTTTCGGCAAGGTCGTAGTTCCAGACGGGCAGGCGAATTTGAGAGAGACCCGTGAAGTTCGCGGCCGATTGAGTCGAGGAAGGGTCGAGATGCGGCGCGGATGACGACATCCGAATGGCCTCATCTAAAAAACCACCAGGGAACGAACCGGAAAGCCCTTCAACTTCTCTCTCCCGTGAAGGAAGGCCAGTTCGATGAAGAACGTCACCGACACGATTTCCGCCTCCAGCTTCCTCAAGAGCGCGGCCGCGGCGCTGGCGGTTCCTCCGGTAGCGAGGAGATCGTCGATCAACACGACTCGGCTGCCGGGCTTGATCGCGTCCACGTGAATGGCGACAGTGTTCGATCCGTATTCGAGGTCGTAGGATTGTTCGTGAGTCTGAAATGGAAGCTTGCCTTTCTTGCGCACGGGTACGAACCCCGCGTTCAACTGCAGGGCGGCGGCGGCGGCGAAGATGAATCCTCGGGCATCGATGCCCACAACGGAATCAATGGCGCCCGGCTTCAGATTGTCCGTCAGCCGATCGATGCATCCGGAGAATAAGCGCGCATCCGCGAGGACGGGAGTGATGTCCTTGAATTGAATGCCCGGTTTCGGAAAATCCGGGACGTTCCGAATGGCCCGGGTCAGTTCGTCAAGGGTGGCAGGTGAGGTCGTCACAGTGCTTATTTACGCACGGCTTCCATTTTTTCGATCATTTTCCGAAGCTTTTTCAGCGCGATGTTTTGAATCTGCCGAATGCGCTCGCGGGTCACTCCGAATTTCTCGCCGACTTCCTCGAGGGTTCTCTCCGAGCCGCCGTCCAGGCCGAAGCGATAGCGCAGGATCATGGCCTCGCGCGGGTCGAGCGTCTGGATCATTTCATCGAGCATTTTGGTGACGGTTTTTTCTTCGAGTTGCTCGTAAGGCGTTTCGGCGTTCTCGTCCTGGACGATCTCGGCAAAATTGTTCGAGTCGTCGTCGCCAATGGGCGCGTCGAGCGAGGCCGGGCGGATGGCCGCGGTTCGCAATTGCGCGACGCGCGACGCCGTGATGCCCAGTTCTTCCCCCAACTCCTCGTCGGTTGGTTCGCGTCCGAATTCCTCCTGAAGCCGCATGGCCGTCCGCCGCATTTTAGAAATCTTGTCCACGAGGTGGACGGGCAAGCGGATGGTTTTGGACTGGTTGGCCAGCGCGCGCTTGATCGATTGTTTGATCCACCAGGCGCCGTAAGTCGAGAGCTTGCCGCCTTTGGAAGGGTCGAACCGTTCGACGGCTTTCATCAGGCCGATGTTGCCCTCGTTGATCAAATCAAGCAGAGGCAAACCTAACCCTTCGTAGTCGTGGGCGATCTTCACGACCAGACGCAGATTGGCCTTGATCATCTGTTCGCGGGCTTTCTTGTCGCCCTTTTTGATCCGGGCCGCGAGTTCGATCTCTTCTTGGGGTGTCAGCAGCTTGACCTGACCGATCTCGCGAAGGTACAGCTTGATCGCCGTGTCTCCGTCGTAGGAGGTTCGCTCCCTGGGTTCCGGTGGAGCAACTGGCGCCTTCTCGATCTGGATGGCGTGCGGGGCAGCACGCTCCTCCGGGCCGGCTTTCTCTTCGACTTCAGCCTGCGCGCCCGTTTTTCGGTCGGGCACAGGGATCGGAGAATCCCCGCCGCTGAGCGACCATGTTCGGCCCGTCCGCGAACGCCGAGGCTGGTGAAACAGCCGCGACGCCAGAGCGTTAGATTTGGTTTTTATGGCCATATCGCTTTTGATCCGGAACTCGTTTCTTCGGAGTCGAGGGGTCCGACAGAGTTAACACCGTCACGCGAGCAATGTTCTTGCGCGAGGCATTTGTCGGGCTTTTGGCACTCCGCGACCACTAACACAATAGACGCAATTGGCGGGCAGTTCTTCATCGCATTTCAGAGTTCAAGATGTCCGCATCTCGAGCGCGGCTTTCCGGTCTCGAAAGCCGAAGCAAAACCTGCCGATCCACGCTGGGTCGAGTTCTAGTCACGATCGTGCCCGCGCGCGATGAGGATAAAGTGCAACAACGTCATGACCGCCTCGATCAATGCCGCAACGTAAGTCAGAGCCGCGGCGTTCAAGACCTTGCTGACGGCGCTGCTTTCATGGTTCCCGACGATACCCAGGCGCAGCAATTGAGCCTTGGCTCGGCGGCTGGCGTCAAATTCGACGGGCAGAGTGACGGCCTGGAAAAGCGAAATGACCGCAAAGGCGATAACAGCCAGCCCAACGAATTTCATCGAATTCATGAACATTCCGAGCATCGCAATCCAGAACACGGCCTGGCTCGCGAAACTCGTGATCGGAACCAGCGCCATGCGAAGCTTCAACGGAGCGTACGCTTCCTGGTGCTGGAGGGCATGGCCCGCTTCGTGCGCCGCCACGCCGACCGCCGCGAGCGATGTGCCGTGGAAATTCTCCGAGGAGAGGCACAGGGCTCGTTTCGTCGGATCGTAGTGATCGGTCAGATGCCCCGGGACTTCGCGAACCGGAACATCATCCAGGCCCGCGCGGTCAAGGATTTCCCGGGCCGCTTCAGCGCCCGAAAGGCCGGACTCGGCTGGAACACGAACGAAACGGCCATACGTAGAACTCAATTTAACCTGAGCGAAGACCCCGAGGATCAACCCTGGAATCGCCAGCCACCAATACTGATCCATGATCAACATTCCTAGCATCATAGACATTCAGATTATTCGATCTGTCCTAAATCCTACAGTTCCAGTGCGAATCCCGAACCGCCGCCACTCCCGATGCTCTTGAAAACCCAGGTGAGCGACGCTCGACTCGCATCCGGTTTGGCGTGGAGCGAGTTCAATGCCAGTGGGGCGGAAGCCAAAACGCCCGCATTTCCCAACTGCATGCTGAATCTCTGCGACAGGGCGACCCGAAAAGAATCGACGACGGTGAGACAGCTCGAACCACTGTCACACTTCGAGGATTTTCTCGAACTTCGTCAAGTTCTTGGGAGCTTTGGCCGTCACCAGGACAACATCTTCGAGTCGCACGCCACCGAGGCCCGGGTAATAGAGTCCGGGTTCGATGGTTACGACCTGTCCGGCTCTGAGGAAATCCTCCGACGTGGGGTTGATTCGAGGTGGTTCGTGGATTTCAAGCCCCAGCCCATGGCCGGCTCCGTGAAGAAACCCCTCCATTTTCCCGTTCCGGCGCCCGGTCTTGAACCCCTCCTTTTTGAAGAACTTTTCGATGATTTGGTGAACCTCCATAGTTGGGCGTCCGTCGCGCAGGTGAGCGAAGGCCAAATCCTGGGCTCGCGCCAGGGTCGCGTAGATTCTTCGAACCGCCTCGCTGGCCCGCCCCTTTACCACGGTCCGGCTTATGTCGGCGAAGTATCCCGTCTTTTGTGAGCGAGGGAAGACGTCCAGGATGATCGGTTGGTTGCCTCGGAGCGGGCCGTAGCCGCGTTCGTGCGGATCGCAAGCCTGATGGCCGGTCGCCACAATCGTGTGATTGGCCAGCCCACCCGCCTGCATGATCGCTATTTCAATGATCGAGCGAAGTTTCTCCGACGTGAGAGGGACATGGTGATAGAAGAGCCGGCCGTTCTTGCCGATCTTGGCATTCTTCAAAGCCTGGATGCCTTCCGATAATCCGACTTCGGCCATGATCAAGGAAGCGTTGATCTTCTTCACTTCCTCGGAAGTCTTGATTTCACGCTCGGCGAAAAAATCGCCGTCTTTCGCTTTCACTTTGATTTTGAGGGCGCGTAATTCGCGGGCCAACCCTAGCGGGAAGTTGCCCGGAACCACAATTTTCTTGAGCCGGCGCTCGCGCAAAATGGCGCTGATCACCCGGGCAAAACCCGCGGCCGGAATGCCCTCTCGTTTGAGTTTGCGAACGTAAGTGCTCAGGCGGATCAATCGGCAATCGCGCGAGGCCCTTCGCGCCCGGTCGATTTCCAGATCATTCAGCACCAGGTGCGGCTTGCCATGAATCCGCAAGTAGATGAAGGGGTCGGGCACCAGAAAACCCGCGGCGTAGAGCATGTTCGCGTCGCGTTCGCTGTCGGCGACAATCAAAAGATTCTCGCGGGTCATTGGCCAAACCTAGGAAGCGGTCGCAGCGCTGACAAGACTTTCACGGACCGGTCATCGCACTTTGCGGTGATCGGCGAGAGCAAGCCGTGCTGCCTGCAATGAAATCGAGGCGCGCCCGCGCACCGGGCGAACGAAGCTCAGTGCAGAACGGTGGAAGAGAGAAAATAGAGCCGGCCAATTTGGAGCCTGGGCAAATCCATTCCCAGATCCAGTTTGAGCGTGGCATTCGCGCTCTTCCCCAGAAACCCGAAAATTCGCGAAAGACTGAAGGGCTCTTTGTAACGCACCAGATTCGCATCGGGAATGTTGGCGATCTTCTTGGCGCGCGCGACCGCGGTTTCGAACTGGCCCTTTTCATCGACAAACCCGTACTCAAACGCCTGGCGGCCCGTGAGCACGCGTCCATCCGCATACTGTTCCCACCCTTCGACAAGCGGTTTCCCATCGCCTTTGTTCTTGGACAGGGCCCGTTGCCTGCCTTCACGGACCACGGTTTTGAACCGATCATAGGTTTCTTCAATCATGGCCTGAATCATCTCGGCCTCCTTCGGGTCGATGTCTTCCGGCTTTCTCGACCCGCTCAGCATATCCTTGAACCGCCCGCTTTTGAACACCTGCGGATAGACGCCGACCTTGTCCATCAATCCCCGATAATTGAAGCTGTGCATGATCACGCCGATGCTTCCAGTGATGGTGAGTTCATTGGCCACGATCCACTGGCAGGGCACGGCGACATAATAGCCTCCCGAAGCCGCCAACCCGCTCAAGAAGGCGATGACCGGTTTGCCGTGCTTTTTCTGAAACTCCGAGATCGCTCTCGAAATGTCGTCTGAGGCCATCACTTCGCCGCCGGGAGAATCGACTTTCAGAATAACTGCTTTGACCGATCTGTCGCGTCCCGCAATCTTCAACTGGTGCGCGATGGAGTCGACCATGTTTCGCCCTCCCCGGTCCCAAATCTGGCTGGAGATGATTCCTTCGACGGGCACGACGGCAATTTTGTGCTCGGAATGGTTGTTTTCGAGGGTCAGCTCTTCCAGGTAAGTGCTGGCGGAGGGCATGGGATTAACGCCCGCGATTCCGGACACGGCTTGCATGAACTGGCCGGCCACGAAGACCAGAAGCACGGCAGCGAGTGTGAGCGCCAGAATCATCCAGCCGCGGCTCTTGCGCGGTTGAGGCGGCGGTGGCGTAATCACCGGCGGAGTCGTCGCGTAAACGGGCGGCGCATTGTTGTCCATAGTGGCGAGAAGCTATCTCAGGTGAATGGGACGGGCAAGTGGGATTGAAACATATGAAATCCTCGTCCCTCTATTCGGACATGCTCTAAGTGCAACTCGGCGCTGCAAGAGTAGAAGTCACGTGAAGCCGCTGAAGCCGCCGAACCGCCGAATAATCGCTTGCGGGACCTTGCAACGAATTGTAGATTCCTCGGCCCTGGCAGCACCCGTAGCTCAATTGGATAGAGCATCTGACTACGGATCAGAAGGTTATAGGTTCAACTCCTATCGGGTGCGCCATTGATGACCAATAGGTTAAATCAGGATTTGATTTCGCTGTGGAGTTCACTTGGACACTTCTTGGACACTTTTCACGTTCTGAATCGACTTTTAAGCGACAGTGGGCCGCTTCGAACACATGGAATCTCCACAACAAGTCAGTCCCGGTGACGTAGTTTCTGGTCTTGAGCCGAACGAGTTGGTGGAGGTCCGGCGAGCGGCTCCGTTCGGTTCAAAGACGCTGGTGGAAGGTGTCACGCTCGGTCAGAGCCGACGTGAGATTCGGCGGCCCTTAAACTCCGAGGAACTCAAGCAACTGGTCAAGATTCGCAGCGAAAAACACGCCTTTGACGGAAACGCGGAGGGTTTCCTGATTGGCGCGGAAGCCGAGCGCATCCGCACCGCCCATCAGTTTGACCCCCTGTTCGCGGCAGCGTGCCGATCATAGAGCAACCAGACCGGATCAATTGCCTGCTCTACAACCTGGCTCGCGGCCATGCGCTGCTGGCTGGTCGAACGCAGATTTCGCAAGCGGACTTGGCCCCGGTTCTGGAAGTCGCGTTTGATTCCGCGCCAACGATTCGCTCCAAGGTCTTCCGGGGGCTGCTTGAACACAACGGCACGCTTAAGACAAGTCAAGTCGAGAGAATCCTTCGGTGCAGCAAACCTACAGCGTTGAAGGAAATGGAGGCGCTGGCCGTCTTGGGGATCGTGGAGAAAATTGAAGTCGAGTTCGAGCAGCCTATCCCGCCGCAGCTACAAACTCAGGTCGAAGCCCTGGCAGTCAAGGAAGGCCGTTGCGAGCACGCGATCCGACTGGTCGAGCGATTTGCTTGGTTCGGCTGCGACGAATGCAAATCTCTGCGGTGGGCGATGCCGAAATGTTGAACGGAAGGAACGATTATGAATTTGCGTGCTCAAGCGGCGAACCGCCCTATGGGAAGTGCCTGTGCG
>VHCZ01000073.1 GCA_016871535.1 Verrucomicrobiota bacterium | reverse complement strand
TTCTTTTTCGCCAGACTTCGTTGCTTGCTCCTTACAGATCCACTTCGGGATATGCTCGTCGCTCGCGCCTCGTCTGGCCGAAAAATCCCTTGCCGCGAACGTGAGCGTATTTATGAAATGGACCACTAAGCCTTCAACTCCGCAGCCAGGCGCGCGCCGAGCGCGTCCGATTCGGCAGAAACCCCAGTGACCTCGCCTCTCCGGATCGTCCCGTTTTGAAATGAAACCCCGCGCAAGCGCAATCGATCTCCCGTCATCTCCGCGAGCGCGGCAATCGGGCTCAAGCAGCCTCCCCCCATTCCGCGCAGGAAGGCGCGCTCGGCCAGGACGCAAGCGTGCGTCTCGGCATCGTCCAATCGCCGGCAAATGGCGGCGATTCGCTCGTCCCCATTTCGCGCTTCAATTCCGATGGCTCCTTGCCCCACGCACGGCAACATTTCTTCCACCGGCAGATGGCTCGCGAGCAATCCCTCCGGCACCTCGGTGGTCGCGGAAGCGTCCTTGCCGCGCGTGAGTTTGCCTTCGGCTGAAATGCGGATCTGCAAACGATTGAGTCCCGCCGCGGCGAGCACGAGACCATCAAACTCCCCGCGTTCGGCCAGCTTCCGCAACCGCGTGCCGACGTTGCCTCGCACCGGGATCAACTTCAGATCGGGCCGCACTGCCAGCAGTTGCGCCTGGCGACGCGTGCTGCTGGTCGCGATGGTGGCGCCGTCCGGAAAATCCCGGATCGCGGTGTGCGGTTCGAGACCCGTGCGGAGTGCGGAGTGCGGAGTGCGGAGTGCGGTCTCAGCGTCGCGATAGATAAGCACGTCGCGGACGTCTTCGCGTTTCGTCACCGCCGCCAGCGTCAGGCCGTCGGGCAATTCGGTGGGCAAATCCTTCAGACTGTGCACGGCGAAGTCCGCCTCACCGTTCAGCAACGCGACCTCCAGTTCCTTGGTGAAAAGTCCTTTGACCAGCGGCTGGACCGACGCGCTCGCCGGCACGGACTGGAGCTTGTCGCCCGTGGTTTTGATGATCTTGATCTCAAACCGCAAATCCGGGAAGGCCGAGCGGCAGACGTCCGCGATGCCATTCGTTTGCGCGAGCGCCAGGGCGCTGCCGCGTGTGGCGATGACAATGGTTTTATCGTGAGACATGATAGGACGGTTCCGGCAACTCACAGGTCGCTGGATTTGAAGTCGGCCCGTTCCCCCTCACCCTCACCCTCTCCCCAGGGGAGAGGGAACCCTTAATTCCGCGACAGGAGTATGGGAGATCGCGCCCGGCTGTCCCCGTGCGGACGTTGGTGCTCCCTCTCCCCAAGGGAGAGGGCTGGGGTGAGGGGGAAGGCGGCCGCGATTGAACGTAGCGCTCCCGAATCGGATGCGGTGTCCCCTCACCCCGCGAATGACCAGGCAGTCCTTTGGAGTTCATCGACTCAAGCCCCGCGCCTTTTCGCGGATGATGGCTTCGCAGCGTGCGATTTCCTGCTGCCGCTGCTTGAGAGAATCGTCCGCGATCGCTTGCAGGTCGTCGATGTTGTAGAGATAAACGTTTTCGAGAACGTTCACTTCCGGCTCGATATCGCGCGGCACGGCGATGTCGATCAGGAGCAAAGGCCGGTTCCGGCGCCGTTTCATCAACGGCACGAGCTTGGCGCGGTCGAGAATGTAATGGGGCGCCGAAGTGCTGCTGATCGCAATGTCGATTTGCTCGAATTCCCTTTCCCAATCATCGAACTTCACGGCGCGCCCGCCCAGTTGCTGCGCGAGTTCGGCGGCGCGGTCGTAGGAGCGGTTCGAGACCAGGATGCTCTGCGCGCCTCGGCTGAGCAAGGCGCGCGCGGTTTTCTCACTCGTGTCGCCGGCGCCGATCACCATCACATGGCGATTCGAAAGCGTGTCAAAAATCTTTTCCGCCAGCTCGACGGCCACGGAACCGACCGACGCGCTGCCGCGTTGAATGTTGGTTTCGGTGCGGATTTGTTTGGCGACGTTGAACGCTTTCTGGAACGCCTTGTTCAAGTGGCTTCCGGTGTGGTGGTGCTGGAGCGCGAGATCGTAGGCCTTCTTGAGTTGGCCGAGAACTTCCGTTTCTCCAAGGACCATCGAATCGAGCCCGCAGGCCACCTTGAACAGATGCTCCAGGCTTTGGGGTTCGGCGAGCGCGTAAATCCGGCCGTCGAGCGATTCCGGGCCCCTGCGGCAATCCAGGAGGAACGCCTCGATTGCGCGAAGGCCCGCCTGGCTTTCGCGAGCCGTGTAGGCGTAGAGTTCGACGCGATTGCAGGTGGAGACGATGACCCCTTCCTCGGCCACGCCGTTGGCGCGCAGTTTCTCCAATGCCGGGGAAATCTCCGCCTCGGCAAAAGCAAACCGTTCCCGCACCGTGACCGGCGAGGAATGATGGCTGAGACCGACGACGAGGACAGGCATGGGCGGGAATCTAGGATTTATGATTTACGATTGATGATTTGGGATTGGGGATTGGCGGTGGGCAGTTGGCTATCGGCGATTGGAACAGCCAATAGCCAATAGCCAATTGCCCATGGGCCGATTGCCAATCGCCGATCGAAGGACGGTTGCATCCGTGCCCTATTGTTGATGAATGTTCGACAACAGATTCGTCCCCCAGAAGGTCAAGAGCACAAAAGCAAACGTGCCCACGGCGCCCCATACAAACCGCCGCCCCGTCTGCGCGAATCGCCACCGCATGATCAGCAGCGCCAGATAAAACGCCCAGACGACTATCGACCACAGCACCTTCACGTCGCCCTTGTAGAACACTCCCGAGGTTTGCCGCAAATTATGGGCGCCGATCGCCAACCCGATTGTCAGCAACGCGAACCCCGCCAGCAGCAGCCGGCCAATGATCGTCTCCAACCGCTGAATTGGCGGGATCAGGGAAAAGACAGCGCGGAGCTTGTGAAATTTGAGATCGTGTTCCTGCGTCAAGTACATGAGGCCGGCGACAAAGCTCAAACCGAACGCTCCGTAGGCGAGCAGGATCGAAGCGGCATGAAAGCTGGTCCAACCGCCGCTGAATTCGGGTTTGCCGCTATACGGCGGATCGAGAGGCGGCATCAACGCAAAGACGCCGATGCCGAACAAGACCGGCGCCGCGAACGCGCCGAGAAACTGCACGCGCGGCCACGCCTCCAGCACCAGATACGACGCCACGATAGTCCACCCGACGAACATCATCGCTTCGTAAAGATTATTCACCGGACAGCGCGAAAGGGAAAACCCCCGCCCCACCATGGCCAGCGTGTGGAGGCCGAAGGCCAGCAGGAGCAAGAGATAGATGAGGCGATTGTGTTGCCGGAAACCCTTTCGCCAGAGAAAAACGGAAAACACCGTGCTGGCGCCGTAAAAGATTACGGCCGCCAGAAAAACATCGCGGTCATTGAATCCAAACACCCGGCAAGGTTAATCCGGTCCTCATGCCCCGCAAGCGTCAAAACATGGATGCACAAGCTTGCCACGCTTGCGAGCTCGGCACTCTTCTGACAGGATAAGCTCGCATGGCAGAAGTTATTGAACTGACCGAACGGGATCCTTTGGTGGTCCACACCGCGCCCGTGGTCAAAATGGATGACGAGCAGTTTTTCCGATTTTGTCGGCTCAATCCAGATTTGCGCATCGAGCGCACGGCCCAAGGAGACCTGATTATTATGCCACCAGCAGGAGCAAGCAGCGGACGAGGGAATGCGAAGCTCACGTTCTTGTTTGAGGCGTGGGCATCGCGCGACGGCACCGGGCAAATCTTTGATTCCTCCACCGGATTCAATTTGCCCAACGGCGCGACCCGCTCGCCCGATGTCTCCTGGGTCCGCAATGAATGCCTCGACGATCTCGACGACGAAGAGTGGGAAAAGTTCCTTCCGCTGTGCCCAGATTTTGTGCTCGAGCTGCGTTCGCCTTCCGACTCGCTCCGCGCCGTCAAGCAGAAGATGGAGGATTACATGCAGAACGGAGCGCGCCTGGGGTGGCTGCTGGACGCGCCACGAAAACAGGTCCACGTCTATCGGCCGAATCAGCCGCCGCAGGTGCTGGAGGATCCGGCGAAGCTTTCAGGTGGCTCCGTGCTCAAAGGCTTTGTCTTGGTGCTGGACCAGGTCTGGGGAGCCATGGAACGAAAGCGGCAAAAAAGCGATTGAGCGCCTCCTTGGAGCTGGAATGGGCGCAAACATCAACCATTGCCGAATCACTCCCGGATCGCGCGCGCGGGCGGCGCGCTGTTCTTCCAACGATTTCTGTAATCGCGGTGAAGTTGCGTCCATCGCTCCTGTGCTCGCTTTTCTTCCTCTTCCCACGTGACCATTTGCTCCGCGGAGCCGGGTTGCCATTGCGTGACGATGCCATCGGCGCGCGCGACGACAATTTTGTCGTCCTGAGAAAGGACTGCCGAGGTCACAGGCGCGACCGTGGTGTTCAACGTCAGCAGCATGCTCCCGTTCTTCGAATCCCAAAGCCGGGCTGTCCGGTCGAAGCTTCCGGTCAGAATGCGCGCGCCATCCCGTGAAAATGACGCGGACATACTGATCAGACCGTGGGACTGACGACAGATCGACCGGAGAACCGTAGCGCAGATTTTCAATCTGCTGTATCGCCGATTTCCAATCGGCAGGGCGCCGGCAAGTCCCAGCGTGCTCGGACTGGGAGACGCCCCGCAGAATACAATTCTGCGATACGGCAGAGTGCAACTCTGCGCTACGAGCTTTGTCGTCGTCCGGGCTGGCCAGAGGCCTGAATCACCAACTCTCCACCACTCCAAGCCTCCATGACTCCACCAATCTACTTCACGGCTCACGCGGCTTGACCCCCGCTTCCGAGACTTCAATCGCCCGGACGCCTGCGGGCCAGGGCCACTCTTGAATCTTCCCTCCCGGCCACCGCACTTGAATCGTTGTTGGTTCCGCCGGTTTCGCCATCGTGAGGGTCGCGGAATCCTGCGACCAGTAACCGCTGCCAGCGTGAATTTCTTTGGCCGGACCAAAGCGATCCCCGAACTTGAGCCGCGCAACCGCTCCGACGGCCGTCCGGTTTCCTTTCCCTCCGCGCAAGCTGACTCGCACACCGGTTGCCCCGCTCACGTTGCGAAAAAGCCTCGTCTGGCCGCGGTGCTGAGTGATGGTGAGATCCGGGCGGCCATCGCGATCGAAATCCGCCACCGCGCTTCCGCGTTGTTCGCCGTAGATCGCGATGCCCGCTTCACGCGGCCCGAGAGCGCGAAATCCGCCACGCCCATCGCCGAGCAACAACAAGCCGGCGCCCGCGTCTTGCCGAGACGTCTCGGCATCGACGCCAAAAAAATTCTGCGCGAGAAATACATCTTCGTTCCCATCGCCATTGAAATCCGCGACGCTGATTCCGAAGGCCGGAGCGAACTGCGTTTCGATCGGCAGCGGGCGGGCTTCAAAACGATCGCCGCGGTTCAGGAAGATCATCGAATCGAAAAAGGCCGCCTGAAGGTCACGCGCCGCCGCGACCTTGTCTCCGAGCATTTCTAGCACGCCGCTCCGCCCGTACGCCCGATGATTTGGAGCGCGTTCCCCCACCGGCGGCATGACCGCCGCCACGGCCCGCCGTTCCCGCCAGGGCGTGATTTTCCCCAGCTCCGGGTCGAGTGACGCCAGCAAAGTGTGCATGGCGCCGTCGCCGGCAAGGTTGCCGTAATAGAGGCGAACCGGAACGCCGATGCCTGCCGATTGATCGGTTCGCCAATTGCGGCCCCAATTGGACGCCACAAGATCAAGTCTTCCATCGCCATCGAAATCGCCGGCGGCAACTGCGTTCCACCAGCCGGTCAAAGTGTTTAGGGTTGGGAGTTGAGAGTTGAGAGAGGTTGAATCGAGCCAGCGAAGGCTTGGATTCCACTTCACGAAACGACCCCCGTCATTGCGAAACAAGTGAATCGGCCCCCATTCGCACGCGAGCGCGAGATCCGGATCGCCGTCGGCATCGAGGTCCGTGAAGACTGCGCCGCTGACCAGGCCCAGCGCGGGGAAGCTTTGCATGAGGCTGAATGTCTCGCCTTCGTTGCGGAGCAAATGCGATGTCGCCGCTTCCGGATAACGGCCGGGCACAGAGCGGCCGCCGACGAACAAATCCAGGTCGCCGTCTCCATCGATATCCGCCAACGCCAGCGGTCCCGTCGCCGAGCGCGAGGCTGTGAAGTTCGGCAAACGAGGAACCGATTTTGCGGTGTGCAGAGCGAAAAAGCGGAAGGGCGGCGCGTTCGTGTCGGCGTCCTCCCAGTTGGATTCGCCGGCCAGCACGCGCGCTTTGCCGTCATCATCGATCCACGCCAGGATGCCCGTTTGATCGCGCGGATTGGAGTCGGGCACGGGCGCGTGGGTCCATTCCGCCAGCCCGCCCTCGCCGTTGTTGCGGTACACCACGAGACGACCCTTGGCGCCGCCGCCGATCAGCAAATCGTCGTCGCCGTCGCCATCGACATCAGCCCAGCAGACACTCGGGCCGAGCGTGCTGAGTTTGCGCGGGAGCAGCGGTTGGCGCGCGAAATCGTCGAACGGTTCGTCAATATGCCGGTGGTTGAGGAGGTGAGTGACGTCTTGGAAGAGCGTGGGAGCATGAGGGATGAGGGGTGCGGGAGCGAGCGAAGACGCTGCAACGCTCTCACGGTTCAACGCTTCGACGCGCCTGGTCGCGCCGGCTTCGTCGATTTCATACACGCAATTCGCCGTGGCGTTCGTCATGACGCTCTGCCGTCCGCTGCGCCAGCTTACCGCAATGGTCAGGCGGTTGGTGGCCTGGCCGGCGGCGAATGTTCTCACCGCGTCATCGCTGGAGAGATACCGCCCCCCGCTGACGATCTCTTGCGTTTGCGCCGGCAGTCCAGCCGCGAAGACGCTCACCTTGGCGCCGATGCCAGCCGTGTTGGGCGCATTCCCGCGCAACCGGACGAGCACACGCGGCGCGGAGGAATTGTTGCGGTAGAGGCGAGCCGGCTCGTTCATGCAGTTCATGATCACATCCAGATCGCCGTCATTGTCCAAATCGCCCAGGGCCATGCCGTGCGCTACGCCGGTCGCATTGAAACCCCAGGCTGCGCTGGAATCGACAAACGTCAGATCGCGCCGGTTGCGCAAGGCCAGGCTCGGCGTCGCGCGCTTCGGGAATTTTCCCAGACTCTTGAGCCGCAATTCAGCGGTCTTCCAGCCGCCAGCTCTGCCGATCTCGCTGAGCACATCGGCATCCTGAACATCGCGGTTGTTGCCCGTGGCCAGCAGCAAATCTTCCCAGCCGTCCAGATCCACATCGAGGAATGCCGCGCTTGTCGTCCAGTCCGTCGCGGCCACTCCCGCGAGCTGCGCAATCTCGGCGAACGTGCCGTCATCGCGAGCGACGTGCAGCGTGTTGCGCGGAACTTCGGGCCGGAAATCGGCGTCCTCAACGGGCCACAGCACCGTGCCCTTGAGCATGTCCGGCCGTTGCCAGGCGCGCGACTCGCGGCGCGGGCTGAGCATCTCTGCGACGAACAGGTCATCCCGCCCGTCTCGATTGATGTCCGCAACATCGACGGCCATGGACGAAAGGCTGACGCAGCGGAACGTCGAGCGCGGCGCTGCCCGAAACCGCCGGCCTTCCTGGTTCAACCAGATTCGGTCCGGCCAAAACACGAAATCGTTGCAAACATAAAGGTCCGGCAAACCGTCTCCGTTGAAATCGCGAAACAGCACCGCGAGGCCCCAGTCCGTGGTGGGACCGGGCAGCGCGCGGTCCTCTTCGTCCAGGAACACCCCGACGTCCCAGCGCGCCGGCGAGAACCGGCCTTTGCCCCGGTTGATGTAAAGAAAATCGGGCTCACCCTTCTCAACAACCTCCAGGCCGCCTGACGGAGTTGTGATCCCGACGAACCGATCCCGAGGTTCGACGACGACACTTCCGTCGGGCTGCGTTTGAGGTTGGATGCGCACGCTCCCCAGGTTGTCATGGAACGTGTCAGTCCGGTAATTCGTGACGTAGAGATCGAGGTCGCCATCACCATCCACGTCCGCCAGCGCCATCGACGTGGCCCCGAATTTCCGCTCCAGCCAGCCTTCGGTCATTTCTGTGAACCGGGCTTTTCCATCGTTGAGGAAAGCGCGCGTCCCGCCGCCCAGGCTGTTCACCAGCAAATCGAGGTCGCGATCGCCATCGATGTCCGCCAACGCGCAGCCGGTGGACAACTGGTTCGGGCAAGCCACGCCGGCCCTGGCCGTGATGTCCTCGAATTTCCAATCGCCGAGGTTGCGATAGAGCGCATTGTCGTCTTCAAGGCGGCAAAAATAGATGTCCACTCGGCCGTCGCCATCGACGTCGCCCAGCGCAACGCCGGAGCCAATTTCCAGGAGACGGTTGCTGGCGACGGCGACATTGGATAACCGGTTGCTGAAGGTGAATCCGCAGTCGCTCGGTTTGAGCAGTGTGAATCCAGTCCGGCCATTTGAAGGCACGGGAAGCGGAGCGAAACGAAAACCCGCGCCGTGTTGCCAAAGCGATTCAGATTGCCTTCCAGTGGCCAACATCCTGGGCGCCTGGAAAGCCGCGCTGGCCAAGCGGCCATACACACGACCCTGGAACCCACCCTTTGCCCTTCCCATGAACCGTTCCTCCGGACCGTGGCCTTTAGGTCGCTTCAACGCTGGACTCCGGAGAGCGCGCGGAAGCAGCCTGAAGGCTGCGGTCCGCACGGTTTTCGGTTCAAGGGCCATGTGCATGGCCCTGAGGCCAAGGAGGCTTCCCGTGAGGGGAACCCTGTTCGTCGCGTCAGAAACAAGTTTCCCTCCCGCGAGGGGCGAAGGGGTGGGTCCGACTCGGCTCGATGGGGACAGGCTCGCCCGACCGTCATGTTCGTGGGAAGAAGGAACATGAATATCGACCGCACCGCGGACAAGAGCCAGCGTCAACAGGGTGAAGCTGCCGAGGAGCAAAGTGTGCGGCATGGCGGTCACGGGACGCGCGGACGCTAACAAGGCTTCGCCGCCGCCGCGACGCTTTTCGGAAGCCGACGGATTAGGCCGATTGAAACCTGGATGCGGCGAATGATTCGGCTCGCTGGAACAGGCTCACCTCCTCCGCAGTTAATCAAGGTGGGGGGGAGGCTCCGCCGAGCCAATGCCATCGTGGAGAGCTTCCTTGGCCACCGCGCCATGCACACGGCCCATGAACCGAGGCCGTCGGTTCGATATTTCGCGTTCAGTGTTGGATGTTCGATGTATCTCCACCAGCAACGTCGAACGTCGAACACTGAACTTTGAACATTGAACCTCGAACGGTTCAGGGAAGGCCAGTCAGGATTACCTGCCCGAGCGTTTCACCCCGAAGGCCTGCCGGATTTGCGCTTCGACTTGCGCAGGATCGTTTCCGGCCGCGCGAGAAGCCGCGGCAGCGCCGCTCATGTACGCGGTCGAAGTGGACGTGCCGCTGACGAAGAACGATTGGCCGTTGTAATTCACAATGCTGACCCCCGGCGCGACGACGTCCACAAAGCTGCCTCGATTCGCGAAGGGAGCGATGTTCCCGCGCTTGTCTCCGGAGGTGACCGCGACGACCTCCGGATACGCGGCCGGGTAGGTGGGCACGGTGGTTGGCTCATTGCCGGCGGCGCCGAAAAAGAGAACGCCGGAGTTGTGGGATTGCCGGATGAGGTTCGCCAGAAGTCCGCTTTCGCCGTCGCCGCCCATGCTCAGATTGATGATCGTGGCCCCCGCGTTCACGGCCGCATAAACGCCTCTGGCTACATCGAACGTCGTCGTGTCCGCGCGCGGACCATAGACGTCCACCGGCAGGATGCGCACGGCGGAGCCACCGGATTCGTCGGAGGTCGCGGCCAGGCCACGCAGAATGGTTTCCGCCATTGAAGTGCCGTGGCTGGGCAATTCGCCCGAAGGCCCAGGCGGGCCGGACACCTGGATCGCCGGGAGCAGGAATTCGTTCATGCCATCACTCAGGGGTTGCACAGCCATGTCGATCAGCCCGATCACGACCTTGCCGGTGTCCGTGCTGACCTTGGGCTTGAGAGGGAAAGGAGGCGTGGAACTCATTTGCAGCGGCTGCGTTTGAGTCGGACGGTCGATGAGGTAATTGGAGTCAACCCGGGCGAGCGATGGGTTGGTGGCGAGAAGTTGGCGCGCGGCGTCCGCTGAGGCGGCATCTTTGAACTGCAAACGGTAAGCATGGAGGTCCTCCAGATTTCCAACGACCTTGGCGCCCAGCCGGCGGGCCAGTTCGTCGATCGTGACTTTGGAACCGGGTTTTAAGGCCACGATCAGCTCGTTGGGGATGACGCGGCTGCGCTTCGGTTCGGGGGCCGGAGTGATGAGTTGGGTGGCTTCTTGCAAGGAGGTCCGGTAAATGAAGAGTCTCGAAGGAGCATTCGTTTGCGGGAGCAAAGCGAAATTCAAATCCCCCAGAAGCCGCCGCAACGCCTCGCCGGGCGCCAGGTTCCGGAACTTCACCGAAATCCTGCGCGTCGTGTCCGGCTCGACATAGATTTGCCAGCCGGTGGCCTGCGCCACTTTGGCCAGAACGCTCTTCAGTTCCGCATCATCGAAATTGGCATCAACCTGATTTTCGGCGGGGTGCCAGCGGAGGGGTTCGGCGGAGTGGGCGAGTGGCCCCAGCCATACGCTCAGCGCAAGCGCCAGCCAGGAGACTTTGTAACGCCTCAGTAAACGACGGTGGAGCGAGGCTCCTGTCGAGATGCGCGTCGATGGCCACTGGTTCGCGAGGACGCTCGCCCCACGTTGATTGAGGGAATACGAGACGTTGATGAGAGCGCGAAGTCGCTGCCCGGAATTCATGTTAAATACACTATCGTTAAACGTGGCGGAGATCAAAACGTTGCGGACAAAATGGGAAAGGACTTTCAGCTTGCGATTGGGGGTGACGGTTTGTTACAAGATGCGCCAGAAAAATCTATGGCAGCAATCGGCCGATTTCAGAAGGGTGACGAAATCTTTTTCGCGAAAGTCGTGGACGGCGAGTTATTTCGCCTGCAAGGGGACGTTTTTGGATCTCCGTCCTACGAGAAGAAACCTGTTTCGCTCAAAGGAGTTAAGACATTGACCCCGGTGGCCCCATCGAAGGTCATCGCCGTGGGACTCAACTATGCCGATCATGCCCGCGAATCCGGCAAGCCGGTTCCTAAAGAGCCGCTTTTCTGGTTGAAGGCCCCGACTTCGCTCATCCCGGACGGCGGGAAGATCGAGATCCCGTTTGCGGCGCATCGCACGGACTTTGAAGCGGAACTGGCGATTGTGATTGGCCGCCGGATGCGGAACGTCACGCCCGCGGCGGCGGCGCGCTACATTTTTGGTTACACCGCAGCCCAGGACGTCAGCGACCGGACGATTCAAAACTCTGAAAGCCAGTGGGCGCGCTGCAAATCGTTTGACACATTCACGCCACTGGGCCCTTACGTGGAAACCAAGATCGACCCGCACGATCTGACGATACAGCTTTTCCAGAATGGCCAACTGCGGCAGAACTCGAACACGAGCCAGCTCATTTTCAATTGCTATCAACTCGTCAGCTTCATCTCCGTCAACATGACCCTCCTTCCCGGGGACATCATCCTCACGGGCACTCCGAGCGGCGTGGGTCCGATTGAATCCGGCGACCGGCTGGAGGTGCGGATTCAAGGGCTTGCGCCGTTGGTGAACACGGTGAAGTAGGCCACCTTTCTCCCACTTGTCGAGAGCACCCTAAGTGTGCCACAATTTGTCGTGAAGCGAAGGTCCAACACATCGCGGTCGAAGGCAAAGATCGATTGGGTCGATGCCGCCGCTCAAATTCGAGCTCAGTGCAACAAACTGACTGACGAGGAGCGGGAGCAACTTCTTGCGGAAGGGTTGCGGATGGTCCACGCCGGTGCTGCAAAAGCCCATGTTCGTGGCCGTTGACACCAATGTGGTGTTATTGCTGGCCGCCGAAGATGATGACACTCCTGACGCGTGGGACACCGTTAATCGCCGAATCAAGTCGGTTCGGTTTCTGGTTCCTCCGACCGTTCTGCTGGAGTTAGTCTTCAAGTCACGCCAGGAGGATGATCGTATTCAGCAAAACGCTTGCAAAGCCCTGGCGAAGGTTCGAGCACAACGACAGCTCGAGCCTTCGATTCCGAGTGATTTGCAGCAAGGAATCGCTCAGAGAGTTGCTGAGCGGCTGCGCGAACGAGGGATTCTGCCTTGGGAGGAGCGACACGATGCGCTGCTCCTGGCTGAGGCTGCTGTTCTCAACTGCGGGTTGTTATTAACCCACGACTCTCATCTGCGCGATCTCGACTTTCTGCGGATGAGCATCTTGCTCCGCGAACTGGATGTTACGCCTCCCGTGATTGCTACACCTGCGGAAGTGGCAAGGAAGTTTTACGATTGAATTTATGCGCTGGTCTCAAACACTGATCCCGACTCTTAAAGAAACTCCCGCGGACGCGGAGATCATTTCTCACCAGCTCCTGCTGCGCGCGGGACTGATCCGGAAACTCACCGGCGGCCTTTACACCTTCCTGCCGCTGGGCCTCCGTGTGCTCCGCAAGATTGAAAACATCGTGCGCGAGGAAATGGACCGGGCCGGAGCGCTGGAAGTCCTCATGCCCGCGCTGCAGCCGCCGGAAATCTGGCAGCGGAGCGGACGCTACGAAGCGATGCGCGACGTGCTGTTCAAAGCCAAGGACCGAACCGAGAAGGAATGGGTTCTGGGACCGACGCATGAGGAAGTCATCACGACCCTGGTGGCGTTTGAGATCAATTCCTACCGCCAATTGCCCAAGAACTTTTACCAGATTCAAACGAAGTTTCGGGATGAAATCCGGCCCCGGTTTGGACTGATGCGCGCCAAGGAATTCCTCATGAAGGATGCTTACAGTTTCGACGTCTCGGACGAAGCGGCGCAGCAGAGCTACCAGAAGATGTACGATGCGTATGTCCGCATCTTCAAACGGTGCGGGCTGAACGCGCTTCCCGTCGAGGCGGACACGGGCGCAATCGGCGGGAAGTACTCTCACGAATTCATGGTCCCGGCCGAGACCGGCGAAAGCGAAGTGGCCTACTGCGCGTCCGGCCATTACGCCGCGAATGTCGAAAAAGCCACAAGCCAGGTCAAACCGTTGGAGACTCAGGAATCATCCTCGGCTCCGGAGAAATTCCCGACTCCCGGCGTGGTGACCATCGAAGCGCTGACCAAACCTCCCTTCAATGTGCCCGCCGAGCGCCAGATCAAAACGCTCGTTTATCTGGTCGAGAGCAAGCCCGTCCTTGTCTTGCTGCGAGGCGACCACCAATTGAACGAAGCCAAGCTCGCCGGGACGCTCGGCACGCCCACGTTTCGGCCAGCCAACGAAGGCGAGATTTTCGCCGCGCTCGGCGCCCATCCCGGCAGCCTCGGAGCAGTGAATGTTTCCGGTTTGACCGTGTACGCCGACGAATGCCTTCGCGGGACGAACGGCATGACGACCGGCGCGAACGCGGATGGCTTCCACCTTCGCCACGTCGCGATCGACCGCGACATTCAAGTGGCGAAATGGGCCGATCTGCGCCTGGTCAAAGCCGGCGAACCTTGTCCGGTGTGCGCCCAGCCGCTCAAGATCCAGAGAGCGATCGAAGTGGGGCACGTGTTCAAGCTGGGAACAAAATACAGCGAGCCCCTGGAGGCCTTGTTTCTGGATGAGTCCGGACGCCAGCATCCGGCGGTCATGGGCTGCTACGGGATTGGCGTGACCCGAACCTTGCAGGCCGTCATCGAACAAAGCCATGACAAGGATGGCATCATCTGGCCGCTCGCGATTGCTCCGTTTGCGGTTTGCATCACGCCGTTGGGTGTCAAGCCGGAGAGTCTCACCATGCAGTTGGCCGAGGAACTCTATCGCGAACTGAGCGCCAAAGGCCTTGAAGTTCTTCTGGACGACCGAGACGAACGGCCGGGTGTGAAATTCAAGGATTCGGAGTTGATCGGGATTCCTATCCGGGTGGCCATTGGCGAGAAATCCCTCAGCAGAGGCGAAGTTGAAATCAAACTGCGCGCAGGCGCCCTCACCGCGGTCAAGAAAGAGGATGCGCTGGCCAAGTTGTGTGAGTTGGCGAAGCTCTGAAAGCCTGTCTGAAAAATGGGTGGAACGGGCTACCAGCCCGTGTTTGGCGGCAACCTGCCGCCAAAAGGCCCGGCGGGCTGGTAGCCCGCCGCAACAGGCCGGTGGCCTGTTCCACCCAGAAGACAATTCTCAGACAGGCTCTGAGCTTTTCGGCCAGTCGGTGTGCACTCAAAAACACAGGCATGAGACCGCGCGTCACGAAGTATAGTTTTGACATGATGACTGGAAGGGCCTAGAAAAACTCAGTTCCGTTCATCCAACCAATCAGAACCTGTTACTATGAGAACGACCCCTCACACTTCCTGTTTCACCCAACGCCGCGCGCCCGGCACGCGTGGATTCACGTTGATCGAACTCCTTGTCGTGATCGCCATCATTGCGATCCTGGCGGGGATGTTGCTGCCCGCGCTGAGCAAGTCCAAAAGCAAGGCCCAAGGCATCAAGTGCATGAACAACGGGAAGCAGATGATGATGGCCTGGAGGCTTTACGCCGAGGATAGCGACGGCTTGCTCGTCAAATCTCTGGACGGCGGACCTGAAGCGAACAAGCGCGCTCTCCTTGTCACCGGCAGCGCCAGCGACAATCCGACCAACACGATCGACAAAAGCCCGCTGATGCCATACATGGGAAACAGCCGCGAGGTGTGGAAATGCCCTTCAGATACGACGACCCGGATCGAGGCGGGCAGAAAAGTTCCCCGGGTTCGGAGTCAGTCCATGAGTCAGGTATTTGATTTCGGCGGCTGGTTGCCCTCTCCCCCTTACAAGATCTACGGGCGTCTGGACCACATCGTGAACCCGACCGAGACCTGGGTGATGGTGGACGAGCACCCCGAAAGCATTAATGATGCGGCCTGTGCCGTCCAGATCATCCTGCCGAGCGCCAAGAGCGGAAACATCATCGACTTCCCGG
Source organism: Verrucomicrobiota bacterium (assembly GCA_016871535.1). Classification (NCBI taxonomy): domain Bacteria; kingdom Pseudomonadati; phylum Verrucomicrobiota; species Verrucomicrobiota bacterium. The sequence goes on along the minus strand of VHCZ01000073.1, from coordinate 8,507 downwards.
CCTCCTATCACAATGGCGCGGCGGGTTTTTCCTTCGCGGATGGCCATTCCGAGCTTCATCAATGGAAAGGAAGCAAGATCAAGACTTTTGGCCGCCCCGGTAATACGGGACTGAATGTCCCCGCAGGTGATTCTTTGAACGATCAGAAATGGTGGTCGCGGGTCACGACGGTCGGTCCGAATTTTCCCTGATAACCTCTCGACGACTGGACGTCCCCGGACGTCCGCTGTGCTCTCAAACGCACAGTTGCTAACTTGGGCGATCCGTTTTAGGATCGCCCCAACAATCACTTAACCCTATGACAAAACCCTATTCAGTTCGCCAATTTGCTCCGGATGCGCGTCGAAGCGGTTTCACGCTCATTGAACTGCTGGTCGTCATCGCGATCATCGCGATCCTTGCCGGAATGTTGTTGCCGGCTCTGGCGAAGGCAAAGACCAAGGCTCAGGGCATTTACTGCATGAACAACACGAAGCAGTTGATGCTCGCCACGCACCAATACACCTTGGATTTCAATGAGTATTACTGGCCAAACCCGGACGACGGTAACACAACGCCGGGATACAATTGGTGTCCTGGACAAGCAGGGGTAGGAGGAGGTCAGGAGTTCAATCCTGATATTCTGGAGGATCCCACTCGCTCGCTGCTCGTTCCCTTCGGCGCGAACCGGCAGCTTTTCAAGTGTCCGGCGGACAAGCGAAAGGGGAAATACCAGGGAACGGACGCGGCCCGGAAGGGGACGACAATTCCAAACGCCCGATCAATCGCCGCCAGCCAGGCCGTCGGAACGAATCCCTCGCGTGGAGGCAAAATCGCGGTTGACGGGCCCTGGCTGGACGGATCGCATAATCACACGGTCAATAAGACTTGGCGGTGCTATGGAAAAACATCCGACGTCATTGATCCGGGTCCGGCAAATCTCCTCATCCTTCTTGATGAGGATGAATACAGCATAAACGACGCTGGCTTCGCGATTGTCGGCCCCAAGACGCCTTTCAACTACCAGATGATCGATTGGCCGGCAACGTATCACAACAACGCGGCGGGTTTCGCCTTTGCAGACGGCCACTCGGAAATCCACAAGTGGACCGATTATCGCACCAAGGTCTATAAGGGGAATGTCAGGATCAGCAACCAGAAGGATAACAAAGACATCGTCTGGATGTCGGAACGGGCCTCGGCTCTGATCGCCAAGTAATTTGCTCGTAGTTTGGGCTTACGGTGAAACTACCGCGCCACTCTGTGGTGCGGTAGTTTTTTTTGTGGCCGCGTTAACCCGAACCTCCGGCATCTCTAACAGGGCTGGTTTCTTGCCTCTGTTTTCTCTGTTGCCTCCTGTTCGATTTCAACCTGGAATTCGATGACGCTAATGGATACCGACAAGAAGTTCTTTGACACGCATGCACATCTGGATTACCCGGATTTCTCCGGGGACATTGCAGACGTGATTGAGCGCGCTCAGGCCGCGGGGATCGCCAAGATCATCGCTATCGGCACGGATCTGGAGAGCAGCCAGCGGGCGGTTGAGTTGACGCGGAGATTTCCCGGAGTTTACGCTGCCGTGGGCTGGCATCCGACGCACGTCTCTTCCGCGCCCCCGGATGTGCGGTCCGCGCTGCGCGAACTGGCTCGCTCTCCCAAAGTCGTCGCGATTGGAGAAACGGGTCTCGATTACCACCATTTGCCCAGCGAGAAAGACGGATTTACCACCCAGGACGATGCGCGTTACAAGGCGAAGCAGCGGGAGGTTTTCCGGCAACAGCTTGAGCTGGCCGCCGAGTTGAAGCTGAACTGTGTCGTCCACCAGCGCGAGGCTTTCGACGACACCGTGGCGCAAATGGCGGAGTTTGCCGGCCGGGTCCGGGGCGTCTTTCATTGTTTCGCGGGAGACAGAGAGGCGTTGAAGCGCGTGCTGGACCTGGGATCGCTCGTGAGTTTCACGGGGATTCTGACGTTCAAAAACGCGCAGAGCGTTCGCGACACGCTCGCGGCCGCGCCGATGGATCGTTTCATGTTGGAAACGGATTGCCCGTTTCTCGCGCCGGTGCCGTATCGCGGCAAACGTTGCGAACCGGCGCACGTGAAGGACATCGCCAGCGTCGCCGCCAACGTCAGGCAATGTTCGCTGGAGGAATTGAGCCGGGCAACCTGCTCGACGGCGGAACAGTTCTTCCGAGGGCTCGGCGGAGCGTGAAACGTGAAACGTAAAACGTAAGGCGGCTTGACGCATCTCACGCTCACTTCCCATGAAACCGGCGTTGGTTTGTAGTCCCGCCTTTAGGCGGCCCCGGCGCACCAGACCGGCTAAAGCCGGGACTACATGCAGGGCGTGGTTCATGGGTCGTGTGCATGGTCCGGAGGCCAAGGGAACTTCCCATGAACCAGACGGTAGGGCGAGCCTGTCCCCAGCGAGCCGATTCAGACGTGTTCGAAGCTCGTCGAGCGGCTCGCCGGGACGGACTCGCCCTACCTGACGGTTCAAGGGCCGAAGGTGGGTTCAGAGATTCAGCGCGCAAACCCTTTCGGTCACGTCGGTGCCGACAGGCGCTGCTCGATTGTCGAAGCGTCCATTCCGCGAACGAACACGACTTTGTGGTGAGATTTGTGGCCCTGCACCAGTTGAACCGCGCTTCGGGGGCAATCCAATTGGTCAGCCAAGAAGCGAAGCAGCGCTTCGTTGGCCGCATCGTCCACGGGCGGCGCAGTAATCTTGATCTTCAACTCTGATCCCATCGTTTCGCCGATCTCGTTTTTGGGCGCGCGGGGCTGGACTTTGACGGCGAGACAAGTGCCGTCGGGGTGAAGACGTAAAAAGGCGTGCATTCGTAAAACGTGAAACGTGAAACGTAATAAGGACCCAAGTGGAGGGCTGTTACGTTTTACGCCTTGCGGCTCACATCATTCTCAAAAGCGTTTCCGCCATCACCGAGGGCGTGGCGGCCACGCCAATGCCAGCTTCGCGAAAGGCGGCGATCTTCGCTGCGGCCGTACCCTTGCCTCCGCTGATGATGGCCCCCGCGTGGCCCATGCGGCGTCCGGGCGGAGCCGTCGCGCCGGCGATGAAACCGGCCACGGGCTTCTGGCAGTGCTTCTTGATCCAGGCGGCCGCTTCTTCTTCCGCCGCCCCGCCAATCTCGCCAATCATGATGATGCCACGTGTCTCCGGGTCGTCGTTGAACATCTTGATCATGTCGAGATGCGACGAGCCGTTCACGGGATCGCCGCCGATACCGACGCAAGTCGATTGGCCGACGCCGCGCGAGGTGAGCTGCCAGACGGCTTCGTAGGTCAGCGTGCCGCTGCGCGAGACAACCCCGACGTGTCCCTTCTTGTGAATGTAGCCGGGCGCGATCCCGATTCGGCAGCCTCCGTGGGAATCTTTGCCTTCGCCCGGCGTGACGATTCCGGGACAGTTCGGGCCAATCAGCCGAGTCTTCCGCCCTTCCATGGCGCGCTTCACTTTGACCATGTCATTCACCGGAATGCCTTCGGTGATGCAGACGACGAGTTCAAGCCCGGCATCGACAGCTTCGAGAATGGCGTCGGCGGCAAAGGGAGGCGGCACGAAAATCGCCGAGGCAGTAGCGCCGGTCTCCTGGGCCGCCTCCAGCACGGTGTCAAAGATGGGCACTTTGGTTTCAAAGAATTGGCCGCCTTTGCCCGGCGTCACACCGGCCACGACTTGAGTGCCGTAAGCGAGGCTCAACTGCGTGTGGCGCGCGCCGAAGCTGCCGGTGATTCCTTGAATCAGGACTCTGGTTTGCGGAGTGACGAGGATGGACATTTTAACAACCGGATTAGGACGATGTGAATTGGTCGGGTCGTTTCAGGATTGCGGATATCGATCCTTCAGCGACGAAGCAGCCAGGATCGGTCCGCCGGCTACCAGTTTCTTGGCACGGGTGTCCACTCGGAGGTTCAAACCTTCCAGGGATCGTGCGCCCAGCAGTTGCAGATCGCCAGGTTCCGCAAAGACGACCTCATCTATCGTGAATGCATTCTGCACTCGAATAATGGCGAAACCGACGGCGCGGGTGATTTGCTGGCCGTTGGCCATGACGAACGTATAATCCTTCTTCTCGCGCCCGATGCCTACCTTCTTGAGTGCCTCCCCTTCGATCCAGGTAAACTCATTCCCGGTATTCACAAGTAGCCTTGGAATATCCACACCCTTTTGGCGGTGGATGTGGTTCTCCACTCGACAAGACGCATAAAAAGTTCCCATACGGTTCTTCATGCCGCCAAAATATCATTTCCCAACCGCCCGAACTACCTTCTCCGCCGCGTCCGCCATGGAATCGCCGCTAATGACGGCGAGGCCGGATTCCCGAAGGATTCTTTTGCCAAGTTCCACGTTGTTGCCTTCCAAACGGACCACCAGGGGCAGCTTCAAGTGAGTTTCTTTGACCGCCTCTACGATGCCTGCCGCAATGATGTCGCACTGCATGATCCCGCCAAAAATGTTCACGAGAATCGCGTGGACGTTCGGGTCGCTCAGGATGATTTTGAAGGCCGCCGCGACCTGCTCTTTGCTGGCGCCGCCGCCGACGTCGAGGAAATTCGCGGGCGAACCGCCGTAATGCTGGATGATATCCATCGTCGCCATGGCCAATCCCGCGCCGTTGACCAGGCAAGCAATGTTCCCGTCCAGCTTGATGTAATTCAGATTGAACTTGCTGGCTTCGATCTCAAGAGGCGCTTCCTCGCCGAGGTCCCGCATCTCCAGAATATTCTTGTGGCGATAAAGGCCGTTGTCATCGATCGATATTTTGCCATCCACAGCCACCAGGGCTTCTTTGCCGTCCGCGCCTTCCACGACGGCCAGCGGATTGATTTCGACCAGGGAAGCATCGCATTCCCACCAGGTCTTGTACACACCGTGAAAGAGCTTCACGGCCTGGCCCATCAACTCGCCCCTCAGACCGAGCGCGGCGGCGATTTTCCGGCCCTGGAACGGCATCAAGCCGACGGCGGGGTCGATCAGTTCCTTGACGATTTTCTCCGGAGTTTTGGCGGCGACTTCCTCGATGTCCATGCCGCCGGCGGAACTGGCCATCACCAGCGGGCGGGACGCCGCGCGGTCCAAAAGCACTGCCAGGTAAAGCTCCCGCTTGATCTTGGAGGCGGTCTCGACAAGAACTTTGCCGATGCGGCGCCCTTCCGGTCCGGTCTGTTTGGTCACCAACACCTCGCCCAGCATCGACCGGGCTGTGTCCTGAACTTGCGCCGGGGTCTCGCATAACTTGACGCCGCCCTGAAAACCGCTTGTGAACGTGCCTTTGCCGCGGCCGCCGGCGTGAGTCTGAGCTTTGACCACGACGCGCCGCGCGCCGGCGGCGAAGAGTTTTTCGGCGGCTTGCTTCGCGCTTTCCGGCGTCGAAGCGACTTCACCAGTCGGGACGGCGGCGCCGTACTGGGCGAGCAGTTGTTTGGCCTGGAATTCGTGGAGGTTCATCAATTCAAGAGTTTCGGGTTTCGAGTTTCAAGTTTCGGGTTCATTCAGAGCCGGAATACGAGCGAAACTTTTGACCGCGAATCGACGACCGCTGGAGGTAGGACATGAATCCGCCAATCAGGCGGCGGACTTCGACAGTCATTTCATCGAGGAATTCGAATTGTGTTTGCGAGATATATTCCTCGTCGAGCGCAACGTAGAGTTGATCGCGCACTTCGCCACAAGATCCTTTCGCATTGCTTAGAAATTGAATGAACTCCTTATTGCCCCTTCGTTCAAAGCCCTCCGCGATGTTGGAAGTGACCGAAATCGCTGTGCGGCGGATTTGCCCCTTCAACTCAAAATCCCTGGCGAACTCCCCGCGTTTCGTCTCAGCGTAAACCGATCTCCGCAACTCCCGCCCCTTCTTCCAAGCCTCGATGTCCTCAAATCTTCTGATTGTCGCCATAACCCTCGAACTTGAAACTTCAAACTCGAAACTCGAAACCCCAAGCCTCAAACGGGTTCCTCTATGACCTTTGCTCAATCGGCACGACCTTCAGTCCAAACGGTCCCGTATAGACGCTTTGCGGACGAATCAGGCGGTTGTCGGCCAATTGTTCCAAGACGTGCGCCGTCCAGCCGGACGTTCTCGCGATGGCGAAGATCGGCGTGAAAAGATCGGTCGGGATGCCCAACGAGTAATACACGGTCGCCGAGTAGAAATCGACGTTGGCGTTGAGGTTCTTTTCCCGGAGCATGATCTCCGCGATGCGCTCGCTCATCCGAATCCATTTCGGTTCGCCGATCTTTTCGCTGAGCACCTGCGCCATGCGCTTCAAGTGCGGCGCGCGCGGATCGAGCGTTTTGTAGATGCGGTGGCCGATGCCCATGATCTTCTTCTTCTGCGCCAGGCACTCGGCGAGGTAGGAATCCACGCGTTCGGGCGACCCGATTTCCTGGAGCATTTTGATCACGCCTTCGTTGGCGCCGCCGTGGAGCGGGCCCTTGAGCGTGCCAATCGCGCTCGTGATGGCCGAATACATGTCGCTGAGCGTGGCGATGGTCACGCGCGCGCTGAACGTCGAAGCGTTCATCCCGTGGTCCGCGTGCAGGACGTAACACAAATCCAGCGTGGCTTCTTTCTCTTTCGAAGGCTTCTCGCCGTCGAGCAGGTAAAGGAAATTCGCCGCTTCGCCCAGCGTTGGATCGGGCGGGAGCAAACTCTTCCCCTGGCGAGCGCGATGAAAATATGCGGTGATGATCGGGATTCGCGCCATGAGCCGGACAACTTTGTGCCGCTGCGCATCCTGTGAATCGTCCTCGGCTTCCGGATCATAGCATCCGAGCGCCGAAATCGCCGTGCGGATGGCGTGCATCGGCGGGGTAGAGGCCGGAAACCCTTGAATGAGATTGACGACTCCCTGGGGCAGCGCGCGATTCTCCGCGAGCCGCCCTTTGAGATCGTCCAGTTCCTTGCGATTCGGCAGATGGTTGTGATGCAGCAGGTGAACGACTTCCTCGTACGAGACCTTCCCCGCCAGTTCGTTGATGTTGTAGCCGCAGTACGTCAGCTCGCCGACGTCGCCCTTGACGTCGCTCAGCCGTGTGTTGGCGGCCACGACGCCTTCCAAACCCTTCGAAGGTGCTGCCGTTGTTGTCATGCGTAAATTGAGTGTTTCACGAACGTGTGAGTAGTCCAGTGCCCGAATCGTTCCTGGCGAATCTAGGGGAACGAGGAATTAGCCGTCAACGGATTTTGGATTTTTTTCAGGAATGTCTCGGTCTGGGTGGGGCGAGGCTCCCGCCGAGCCGGTTCATCGCGCTGTTCGATTGAATTTGGCTCGCGAGGACGCTCGCCCCACCGGGATGAACCGCGGCATTACTTTTTTCACTCTGCAACTTTTCGCAGAGCTTCCAGCGCTTTCACACGAACTTTTGTGTCCGTGTCCTTTGCGGCGTGCCGCAGCGCTGCGGCCGCGGGCTTAGCCTTGCGGCCGAGTTCGCCCAACATTTCCGCAGCTCGCTCGCGATCCCAATGGCCGGTGCTCTGCAAGTAATCGCTCAGAAATGCCACGACAACTGCGATCTGGTTCTCGTCAATCTTCAGGATCGCCTCGGCGGCGGCTAACTGCGTTTTTCGATCGCGGTGTTTCAGGTGCTCCGTCAAAATTCCGAGCGCCGGACGCGCCGCTTCACCCATTTCACCCAAGGATTGCACCAATTGGAGGCGATCGAACGCCGAGATGTCGCGCCGGCGGAGGATTGAGTCGTAGGCTTGAACGACGTCCGGCATCTTCCCACGATCGAGCCGCACAAGCGCCTCGCCTGCTGCTCTGGTTAAGGTCGGATCAGAACTGGACAGATGAACGTAACGTCCTTGACGGTTTTCTTGTCGCGTGCGCCGGCCTCGAGTTCGCGGATCACCAATGGGATCACAGATTCGGCCAGCGTCGGCTTGATCGCCATCAACGCGTTGGCCGCCTCGCATGCAAGTCGGCTGTCCGCTGCCGAGTTTTTGAAGATTTCGAGGAGTGAGGGGACGGCCGCTTTAGCCTCGGCGCCAAGATTCATCAGCGTGCGAACCGCCAACATCCGATTCTGCCAGATTGGATCTTTCAGAGCTGCAACCAGCGCTGGGATTGCCAGTTTCAGGCCTGACTTATCAGCAAGGGTGTTGCTGACTCCCCAAAGACCCAACAGCGCCGCGTCTCGGACTGTGGTGTGCCGGTCTTCCAAGGCGGAAGCAAACGCAGCCACGATCTCGTCGGTTCTCGGCCCGATTTGCAGGAGTGCATCCAGCGCTTCCGTTCTCATCTCCGGGTCCGGATACTGCGCCGCTTTCAGCAGCGGCCCAACAGGGGTGGTGAAACTCAAGCCCACTCGACCGAGACACCGGGCTGCGTCCGCGCGCAGGCGCTTCGGCTCGATCGGCTGCGGCAGCCATCTTCTTCACACGGTTTGCGAGCGGCTCAATCCAAATCCGGTTCTTTCAACGTCTTCAAAACAGCGCCGCCATACTTGAGGCGTTCACGGACCGTTGGGGCGCCAAGGATTTCCGAAAGAGCTGTGC
>VHCZ01000072.1 GCA_016871535.1 Verrucomicrobiota bacterium | reverse complement strand
GGAATGTGTCCAGATAACTCGGCCAATAACTCGGCCGTACCAGTCGCGGGAAGTTGGGAATCCATGTCGCAAAGGCCTACCCTGCAAAACTGCTTGCGTCCATCTCATTCGAACAACTCCATTTTTTCGATCTTAACAAACTGACCAATCGTTATTTACAACGAATTACCTAACACCCTCTTGCAGGGTTAAAACGTTACAAGGGTTAAATGAGTTAAATGCGTTAAATCAGTTAAATGTGGTCAGGACAGCTTTCGCCGGGAGATTTGCAAAAAACACAACACCGGCAATCGGCGTGTGGGATCAATCTTCGTCAAACTTCCTCTTGAGCAAAGCCTCCAGCTCGACCAGGGCCTGAGCTGCGTCATGGCCTTTGGCGTGCACCTGCAATCGGCTGCCGGGACCGGCGGCTAACATCATGATGCCCATGATGCTCTTGCCGTTGACGGTTTCACCGTCCTTCTCCACCAGGATTTCACATTCGAATCGGTTGGCGATCTTGACGAACATCGCGGCGGGGCGGGCATGCACCCCGAGTTTATTCACCACCATCATCTCTTTGGAGAGGGCGGGATGGTTGCTGGCTTTGCGTGCGCTACTCATTCGACGCGCGAGATAATGGGAAAAAAGCCCTGGTTGGCCAGCGAATTCTTAGAACTCTTATAATCCGGAAGATTGCGTCATTTTGGCGATCAAGCGCTCGTTCAGCTCCTTGGCCGGGTTATAGCCGGAAGTCTTGAGCTTGGTTTGAAACGCTGCCACCTCGATCAGCCGCGCCAGGTCGCGTCCGGGCCTGACCGGAATCGTGATTTGCGGGATCTCGACGCCCAGGATTTTCACGTAATCGTCTTCCAGGCCCAGACGGTCCACGTTTTCGACTTCGTCCCATGCTTTCAACGTCACGACCAAATCGACGCGCTTCTCTCGCCGGACGCTCCGCACGCCAAACATGGCGGCGACGTTCACGATGCCGATGCCGCGAATCTCGATGTGGTTGCGAGTCAGCTCCGGACTCGTGCCCATGACGTCACGCCCGTCCACGAGCGTGACCCGCGTCACGTCATCGGAAACCAGACTGTAACCCCGCTCGATCAACGCCAGCACGCATTCGCTTTTGCCAATGCCGCTTTCGCCCCGGATGATCACGCCGACGCCCAGGATATCGACCATGCTGCCCATCTCCGTGACGCGCGGCGCGAACATCAAATCCATGGCCAGCGTGGCCAGGTTGATGAATTTCATGGTGATCAACGGACTGTTGAAGATCGGGACGTCGGCTTTCTCGGCCGCTTTCAAGCAAAGCCGGTCTGGTCTGAAGTCCCGGCAGAACACCAGGCAGGGAATCTTGAAATTAAGCAGGGCGGCGTAACGCGCCTCCCGCTCCCGGCGCGGCAAGGAACGAAGGAAATGCGCTTCGGCGTTGCCGAGAACCTGCACGCGTTTGCTGGCGAAATACTTGGTGAACCCGGCCAGCGCCAGGCCGGGCCGATTGACGGTCGGCTCGCGGATGAACCGCTTCAAGCCCGTGGCGCCGGCAATGAGTTTCAACTGCAAGGAGCTGGCGTTTTCCGTGTAGAATTTCTCGACCGTGACGAGTTCGCGCTGCATGGGGGAAGTCTAAAACGTAAAACGTAATGCGTAAAACGTAATGCGATCCGGGTATCACGTGTCACGTATCAGGTGTCAGGTGTCACGTTTTACGTTTTACGTCTCACAGATTGAACTCCGGCCCCAGATAAATCTCCCGCGCTTTCGGATCATTGACCAAGAACTCCGCCGTCCCTTCGCACAAGACCTCGCCGCGATGAATCAAGTAGGCGCGGTCCACCAGCTTCAGCGTCTCGCGCACGTTATGATCCGTGATCAGAATGCCCAGGCCGCGCTCCTTCAATCGCCGGACGATTTTCTGCACCTCATAGACCGCGATCGGATCGATTCCACTGAAGGGTTCATCCAGCAACAGCAGTTTGGGGCTGGTGACCAAGGCGCGCGTGATTTCGAGTCGCCGCTTCTCGCCGCCGCTCAGGGTGTAAGCCACGTTCTTAGCCAGTGGCGCCAAATCCAGCTCATCCAACAAATACTTCAAGCGCACTTTGCGTTCCTGTCCATCGGCGCGGCAGGTTTCGAGGATGGCGAGGATATTCTGTTCGACCGTGAGTTTGCGAAAGACCGAAGGCTCCTGCGTCAAGTAGCCGATCCCCAGCCGGGCGCGCTGGTGCATCGGCAGGCGCGTGATCGCCGCATCCTGGAACCGCACCGCGCCCTCGTCCGGTTTGACCAGGCCTACGACGATGTTGAACGTCGTGGTCTTTCCTGCGCCGTTGGGGCCGAGCAACCCGACGATCTCGCCCTCCGAGACCTGGATCGAGACGCCATCGACCACGCGGCGTTGATGGTATGCTTTGACAAGTTGCTCGGTGGTCAAAAGAGGCATAAGGAGGCGCGTCACTCTGAAGGCGGCTTGATTGGCGATGGTTTGATCAGTTCTTGCTGAACCGCATTCGCGCTTGATCGGGCTGCGTCCTTGAACGCGCTCCGTTCGAGCTCGATTTTGTAGTTCCCCAGAATCCGGAACGAATTGTCGGCCCGATTGAGCACAAACCGATCGCCGACGTATTTTCGTCCCGGCGCAGTGAGGACAGGCCAGCCCGTGACATCCAAAAGTCCTTTCGCCACCCAGTACACGGCCTTGTCGCCAGCGGCGCGCAGTTCGCCTTGGCGGATCCGGACGTTCTCTTCGGCCACCAATTCGTCCAGCTTGTTCTCCGCTCCCGCGAAGAAAGCCGCCAGGACCTCGCACTTCAACTCGTCGTCCGGCTGATCGGGCGAAGTAACTCGCACGCCGCGCAGAAAAATCGCTGAGCCGGCCCGGTAATAAACCTCGCCTGCGGTGACGATGAATTCCTGGTTCGTTCGCGCAAGAGAATTCGTCCGGCTTTTCTGGAAGGCAAGATCGAGCGTCTCCAACCCCGCCCCGACCAGTCTCATGGAAACATTTCGCTCGGCGTGAATCTGTTTGGCTTTGGGGTTAATGAAAACCTCCTCGCCCCGCCCCTCTCCTTGCCGAGTCTTCCACATGGGCGCGCCACTCAGCACCACGAAATCCGCGTTCGTCCAATACGTGGCTTGGTCGCTCCGCAGAAAAGTCTCGCCTTGTCTGAATTCCACGTTGGTTTGCAGGATAATCCCGCTCAGCTTGCCGTCTGGCCCGGAAAAGAAATTCGTCATGACGCGGGAACGGATTTCCGCGCCTTGCGGCTCGACGATTCTGACGCCGCCCTGGAACACGGCGTGAGTGGGATTGTAATTGAGCCGCTCGGAAAAGATCGTGATCCAGCGATTCGTCGAGTCGGGCGCATTGGTCCGCGAAGCTTCGCCCAGCCAATCCAGAGGAAGCATGTTGCGCGGCGGGAGTTTCACGCGCACGTTCTGCTCGGCCGCGAATTCTCGGGTCTTGTTATTGAGCCGAAGAATCTCGCTGGCGCCCTCGGTCTCGCCCAGTTTCCACGCAGGCGTGCCGGTCAGTGTGACGAAATCCTCGCTCAGGAGATACACAGCATGATCCGCCATCATCCTCCGGTCGCCGCTTTCAAAGATGACGTTTTGATCCGCTTCAATCTTCCAAACATCGTTGCCACCCGCTTCGAAAAAGGCTTTCAGTTCTCCGCAACTCAGATTGCCCTGGTCGTCTTTGGCCCGGACGCGGCCGCTGAAAAGGGTCACATCGGAAACGGAATCAAGCTGATCGGAGAGAATCTCGATGACTTCCGAATTGGCCGGCAGGCCTTCGCCTCGCCGTGCGACATCGGCTCGCGCCACCTCGGTCAAAGCATTCGCGGCGATCGCAGACGGCGGGACGCCGGTTGAGCGAGAGGCGGTTCGTCGGATCACTGTTTTCACAGCGTTGGAGACGACGAGCCTGGATTCTGCCCATTCGTAGCGGAAGCCGACGCCCGCTATGGAAAACCGTCCATCGCTCGCGCGAAGCGTCAGCGTGTTGGTGGAAAAGGCCACATCCCCTTGGGGATCGCAAACGCCGTCGGCCGCCTCGACAATGATCGAAGAGTTGGTGCCACGCCAGATTTCGATGCGCATGCCCGTAAACGCCATGCGCCTGCCGCTCAGTCCCTGCCACGCTTCTCCCCGGATATTGATCTTTCGCCCCTGGGCGTCGGTCTCCGACCCTTTGAAGCCGCGCCCAGACGCGCCGGTTGTAACCTGCGCGGAAGTTTGAAAGACAACCAGGGAGCACGCCGCCAAAAAGACGGCCAGTTGCGGCGCCAGGCCTGAAGGGCAAATTGTCCGAAACTGTAGGGAGGCCATGTTTTGAGTTTTGCAGTCCTGCACGCAATTCACCGATCTCCAGACTGATCACTGAATACTGAATACTGGCTACTGATTACTGATTACCTAGAACTCAGCTCACGCCCGCGGCCGCCCGGATCTTCAGCAGCGTCGTGAGAAGCCTGGGCATTTCCGCCAGCGAGATCATGTTGGGTCCGTCGCTCAGCGCGCGGTCCGGCATCGGGTGAGTTTCGATAAACACGCCGTCCGCCCCGGCGGCGATGGCGCAGCGCGCCAGGATTGGCGCGAACTCGCGCTGGCCGCTGGACCGGTCCCCTGCCCCGCCCGGCAATTGCACCGAGTGCGTCGCGTCGAAAATCACCGGGAAGCCCAACTGCCGCAGGATCGGAATCGATCGCATGTCCGCGACCAGATTGTTGTACCCGAACGTGGTTCCCCGTTCGGTCAGGAGAAGCCTCTCCCCACCGGCGGCGCTCGCTTTCTTGACGACCTGCTTCATATCGTGCGGCGCGAGGAACTGGCCTTTCTTGATGTTCACGATTTTCCCGGTGCGCACGGCGGCGCGGATGAGGTCGGTCTGGCGGCAAAGGAACGCCGGGATTTGCAGAATATCGACGACCTCCGCGGCGCGTGCGGCTTGTTCTTCCGTGTGCACGTCAGTCAGTACCGGCACGCCGAGCATGGCCCTGATCTTGCCCAGGATTCTCAGGCCGTCCTCAAGTCCCGGCCCGCGAAACGATTGGGCGGAGGATCGATTGGCCTTGTCGTAGCTGGCCTTGAAAACGTAATTGAATCCGAGACGCCGGGACGTTTTCCGGAGAAAAGCCGCGATTTCCAGGCAAAGCTGCTCGTTCTCGATGACGCACGGGCCCGCGATCAAAATAAGGCGACGGCGCTTCGTCAGCGCATTCCAGAGCTTTGTGTTTTTCTCATCCGGCACGAAGGACGTAATAACAGTCTCTCTTGGGAAAGTAAAACGTCCAAAGTCCAGAGGCCGTTGGAACCGGGGAGCACACGCGCCCCCGCGTGTTCCGACCGGCGCCCCCGCCGGTCGGATGGTCGAAGAAACCATCCTGTCAAACATCCTTTTCAGACGGAAGACCGGAGTCGGCGAGGGCGCGACTCCAGCACGCGAGGGCGCGTGCGCTCCCCATCCAACCCGCATCGCTCCCGCCAAAAGTGGAAGTTATTTTTGCACAGACCCTTAGCTTAGAGCGTATTTCTTCCTGATTGTCGAGCCAACCGCGACTCGTTACCGTGCTTCCGTGCATCGAATGCGGAATCCACGCCTGGCCAGGATGATTGCTGGCGTCACACTCGGCATTGCTCTGGGCGAAGCCGCCCCTGTGTTCGCCGCCGAGGCGGCAAACCCTGCCGCCCCGCGAATGCGCGGGGTGTTGCTCACCGCCAGGCAGGTTACTTCAAAGGAGTTGAAGAAGCTCTCCACTCAGAACTTCGACACAGTCGTCCTTTACCTGGACGAGAAAACTTCCCTCACGCAGAAGCGCGGCGCCGCCCGGCGCATTCAGGAGGCGAAGTTCGACCTTTTTTATTGGATTGAGATTGCTCGCAACCCGGCTCTCGCGGATGCCCATCCCGAATGGATGGCGAGCATCCAGACGCATCCGGAATGGCGCCGGCACTTCCCAAGCTTTCCCAAGCTCGCCACCAATCAGGTTGCGAAGACGTATCCCTGGGTGCCGGTGCTCTATGCGGAAACGTTCGAGACTCATCGCCAGCGCACCGCTAAATTGTTGACGCAAATGCCGGCGGCCAAAGGAATCTTCCTGAACGATCTCCAGGGCGCGCCTACTGCCTGCGGTTGCGGCAACCACTTCTGCCGCTGGACGACGGATTACGGACCGATCCGAACGGCCACGCGGTTGCCGAATGACGCGGCCGCGAAGTTCGTTCAGGAGGTTGGGAAGTTGATGCCTGGCGCAAAGGTCGTTCCCGTCTGGACCACTGAGTGCGCCGAGCACGATTTCCCGAAAGGCGCGGCCTGCGACGGCGTCACGTGTTTCACAGGCCGTTGCTGGCGCGAATACAACGCGCAACTCATGCCTGTCGCTGTAGTGGCCGAACAAATCGGAGTGTTGCTCCCCTTCAGGGATTTCCACCCGACGCTGTCTCGCAGCGGGCCGGAGGCGGCCTGGCAGAAATACGCGCTCAGATCATTCACCGAGATTCTGCCTCAACGCGAAGGACGAGCGATCCCTCAAAGCCGCCTCATCGCCGTGCTGCAAGGATGGGACGTTACTCCGCAACAGGAGCAGACTCAAATTCGCCACGCCCAGGAAGCCGGGACGGCTGGCTACATTCTCGCACGAGCGAAGATCGACCAAAGTTGGGAGCCGAGGTTGATGGATGTTTCGGCTTTCAGGAATTCGCAGGCGCAGCGAGAAGGCCATGCGCCGCACTGAAACGAGCGATCAGCCTCGTCACCTCGGCTGCTACCGCAAACGACAAACACGCCCTAACTCTACGCCGCGGCGGCGCCCTGGGGAGCGGGCGCGGGGGTTCCGCCGTCCGGCAACGCATTGGCCTGGGCTTCTTCCGAAGGCGCGCCTTTGCCGGCCGCGACGGAGTTCATCCACCGGATTCGTTCCACGAGGATTTTCATGATGTGGAGCGCGAGTTGCGGCTTCTGCTGGATGAGAAAAAGGAAGCGTTTCTGGTTGACGGGCGCGAGCTTGCAGTAGCCTTTGGCTCGCACCGTCGCGCTGCGCGGGCCGGCGTCGATGACGGACATTTCGCCGAAAATCTCGACCGGCTCGAAGGCGCCGACGACTTTGAATCCGACGATCACTTCCACCACGCCTTCGACCAACACATACATGGTGTCGCCTTCCTCGCCTTCCCGGAAAATGTTCTGGCCGGGCTTGAAGGAAACGAGCAGTTCCGAGCCCTTAAAGATTTCGAGTAACAGGTTTTGGTCCACAATTGAAATCGTGTTCAGGTTCCGCCTGGGATTCAGGGGTGGCTTCCCACCATACGTAAACCATGAATTCCTTCTACACGAGCGCCGGGAAGATTGCCAACCATTTTTCTTTTGTGCCATGCTCCCGGCATGAGTTTGACGAAAGTCAAAGCGGATTCGATCCGCGCGATGAAGGGCCAACGGAAGATCGCCGCGCTTACCGCTTACGATTGCCCGATGACGAAGCTGCTGGACGAAGCGGGCGTCGATCTCATTCATGTGGGCGACACTGTGGGCATGCTCGTTTTAGGGTATCCCGACACCACACAGGTTACGATGGAGGAAATGGAACACCACGTTCGCGCGGCCGCTCGCGCCCAACCCCGCGCGCTCCTGGCCGCCGACTTGCCGTATCGAAGCTATGAGACGAGCGAGAGCGCTGTCGCGAACGCGCGGCGCCTGATGGCGGCAGGCGCGGAGGCCGTCAAAGCGGAAGGTGGCCGCGAAATCCTGGATCAAGTTCGGGCGATCGTCGCGGCCGGGATTCCGTATTTCGGCCATCTGGGCATGCTCCCGCAACACGTGCGCGAAGAAGGCGGCTACCGGATCAAGGGACGGACACCCTCCCAGCGCGAGACGTTGCTGGCCGACGCGCGGGCTCTCGCGGACGCAGGGGCGTTTGCGCTCGTGCTTGAGATTGTCACGCTGGCCGTCGCAAAGGAAATCAGCGCCGCGATTCCGATCCCGACGATCGGGATTGGTTCGGGGCCTGAATGCGACGGGCAAATCCTGGTCACGAACGATTTGGTGGGAACTTTTCCCTGGTTCACGCCGAAGTTCATCAAACCCCGCCTGAACGCTGCGGAGCAAATGCGCGCGGCGATTCGCGATTGGCGGGAATGGATCCAAAAGCCATGAACAATCTCACTCATCTTGATCGACGCGGAGAAGCGCGGATGGTCGATGTCTCCGCCAAGCCTATCCAGCGGCGTGAGGCCGTGGCCGCCGGCGAAATTCGGCTGCAGAAATCCACCGTCGATCTGATCCGGAAGAACGTGCTGGCCAAGGGCAACGTGCTGGCCACGGCGCGCCTGGCTGGAATCATGGCGGCTAAACGAACGGGAGAACTGATTCCCCTTTGCCACCCGCTGCCCATCAGCCATTGTGAGGTCCGTTTTGAAATTCCCACAACCCGCGACCGGATTGCGATTCAAGCCTCGGCGAAGATTGCCGCGCAAACGGGTGTAGAAATGGAAGCCTTGACCGCCGTCACCGTCGCCGCTCTGACTATTTACGATATGTGCAAAGCCGTGGATAAGAAAATGCGGATCACGAATATCCGCCTGCTCTCAAAAACCAAACGAACCTAACAACAGCCCATGCAGATTCACGTTGGAATTATCACCGTCTCCGACCGCGCTTCGCGTGGAGAATACGATGACCTCGGCGGACCCGCGCTGCGGAAGGCGGCAGAAAGCTACGGTTGGAAGATCGCCGGCGAGTCGTTGGTCCCGGACGAGAAACGCGACATTCAACGCGCCGTTCGCGAGCATGTCGCCAAGGGCTGCCACCTCGTGCTGACGACCGGAGGAACGGGCGTGGCGCTGCGCGACGTCACGCCGGAAGCCGTCCGAGAGATTGCCGTTCGTGAACTGCCCGGCTTTGGCGAAGTCATGCGGATGGAATCCATGAAGATCACCACGAACGCCATCCTGTCTCGAAATCTGGCCGTGGTCGTGGACAAAGCGCTGGTGATTTGTCTGCCGGGCAAACCCAGCGGTGCGGTCGAGTGCCTGGGTTTTGTCGTCGGCGCCATCCCGCATTGTATCGAGGTCCTGCAAGAAGTGCCGACCAGTTGCTGAGCCTATCTTCTGAGTCCAGATGGGGAACGCACGCGCCTTCGGCTACTGCGATCTTTGTCTCCGGCCAATCTCAACCAAGCCGTCGCGGCCGCGCCCACCCATCCCGCATCTTGGCCTAGCCCAGCCGGCACGATGGGCAGTTGGCGATGGAGGTCGGACCAGATTTGCCTTCGGGTTGAGGTTTCCAAACCCTCCCAATAGATTCCGCCGCTCAAACCAAGGCCACCGCCGACGATCACTGCCTCCGGATCGAGCGCATTGACGAGCCAGGCGACAGTTCTTCCCAAGGCCTCGCCAGCCAAGCGGACGGCCGCCACAGCTTCCTGTTTGCCCATTCTGGCAGCGGCGATCACATCTTCTGCCGAGGCTGCTTTGGGTGAACTTCGCTCGTTGTAACACGCAACGAGCCCGGGACCGGAGGCGATCGCCTCCAGCGAACGTCCGTCCACCTGGCCGCACTTTTGGCAGATACTGTTCAAGGGACTGCTGGCAATGGTGCCCGTCGCGCCGCGCGCCCCTTTGAATGGCCGGCCCTCAATGACCAGGCACGAACTGATCCCGGTCCCGACGGTCAGGTACAGGAACGTCTCGTATGGTTTGCCGGCGCCGAACAACGCTTCGCCCAGCGCCGCCGCGCGCACGTCGGCCTCAACCACCGCGGGCGCCAGGGATGCCAGTCTCTCTTGAAGCGGCACGCCTCGCCAGTCGATGCAATTTGCGCTGGCCACCTTGCCCGCCAAACCGACCAACTCACACATGCCAAGGCCAAGGCCGTGCGGTTCCAACTTCAAGGCGCGTCCTTCAGCCTTCATCTCCTGAACGATGCGCTCGACCTCAGCAAGCACCGCCGCGCCGCCTCGTTTCGGATTCGAAGGAATGATTCGGCGGGCACGAAGCGAACCTTCCGGAAATGTGACCAGACCGGCGGCGATCTTTGTGCCGCCCACATCCACGCCG
Source organism: Verrucomicrobiota bacterium (assembly GCA_016871535.1). Taxonomy (NCBI): domain Bacteria; kingdom Pseudomonadati; phylum Verrucomicrobiota; species Verrucomicrobiota bacterium. Next base: position 13,568 of record VHCZ01000072.1, on the reverse strand, counting down.
ATGGCATGGAAAGCCGGCGCGGCGGTGGTGAGGTCATTTGACGAACGCATCGGCCTGCACTCTGCCAATTGAGAGCCAGAAATTCCACCAGTTACCGGTAGGGCGAGTCCGTCCCGGCGAGCCGCTCGACGTGCCTGAACCACGTCCGACTCGGCTCGCTGGGGACAGACTCGCCCTACCAGGTTAATGGGAATCATGGGAAGGTTGGACTTTCGTTGCGAGCTTCTATGCGGCAACAATTCCGTGCCACGTCAAACACACGCGATGAAAAGCCCTGGCTCTTTCGCCTTGGAAAAAGATTCGTTGCCGCTGCTGCGAGCTTTGCTGGAACGGCTCGAAAGCGAGTTTGCTTCTTTGCCCCCGCACGCCACAAACCTGACGGCGTCCCAACTGAACGGCATCGAGCGAGTGCTCCACAAGGCCGCCGACCGGTTGCAGGACAATTTCCCTTACTTCCATCCTCTTTACGCCGGACAAATGCTCAAGCCGCCCCACTCCGTCGCGCGGCTCGCCTACGCGCTGGCGCTGTGGATTAACCCGAACAATCACGCGCTCGACGGCGGGCGCGCCAGCTCAGCCATGGAGAAGGAAGCGGTGGGCGAGATCGCCGGCATGGTCGGATGGAAAACGCACCTCGGCCATTTGTGCAGCGGCGGCACGATGGCCAATCTGGAAGCGTTGTGGGTGGCCGGCCAGTTGCGTCCCGGCGAGAAGGTGCTCGCTTCGCAACAGGCCCACTATACGCACCAACGCATCGCCGGGGTTCTTGGACTGGATTTCGAGGCGATTCCCTGTGATCGCTGCGGTCGCATCGATGTCGGAAGGCTCAAAGCACGGCTGAACCAGGGGGACATCGGGACGGTCGTGGCCACGATCGGGACGACCGCGACGGGCTCCGTGGATCCATTGGCCGAATTGCTCGATTTGCGGGCGAGCCATGGATTTCATCTTCACGCCGACGCCGCCTACGGAGGTTATTTCTGTCTTGCGGATAACTTGGCGACGGAAACGCAGCGCGCTTACGAGCGCCTGGGCGAAGTCGATTCCCTGGTGATCGATCCGCACAAACACGGCCTTCAGCCCTGCGGCTGCGGTTGCGTGCTGTTCCGTGATCCGGGCGTGGGCCGATTCTACAAGCATGATTCGCCGTACACTTACTTCAGTTCGGCGGAACTTCACCTCGGCGAAATCAGCCTGGAATGTTCGCGCCCGGGCGCCGCCGCGGTCGCGTTGTGGGCAACACAAAAACTTTTGCCCCTCGTCAAGGGCGGCGAGTTTGCGCAAGGCCTCATGGCTGGACGAGAAGCTGCGCTGGCTCTGCACGCCAGGCTCAGGACGGACGAACGGTTTCTCGCCGGCTGCGCGCCCGAACTGGACATCGTCGTGTGGGCCACGCGCGGGGAAAGCGCGAGCATCGCTTCCCAGCGCGCGCGATTGATCTTCGCCGAAGCCGCTCGGCGGAATCTGCATCTGGCATTGGCGGAATTGCCCTTCGATTTTTTCGATCTCACGGGCGCCGGAATGAAGCGCGACCGCGACACACTCACTTGCCTGCGGTCCGTCCTCATGAAACCGGAACACCGCGATTGGGTGGATCGAATTTGGGAGATACTGAGCGCGGCGGCGGCGTAAAACGTAATGCGTAACCACTGCCTCTGATCACTGGCAACTGACCACTGACCACTGACAACTAACAACTGACAACTGATCACTGATACTGAAACACCAGGTTCCCGTTCCGGAGGGAGAGGCCGATGATCCGAAGCTCCGTCGCGCTGTTCAATCGGTAGAATCGGACACTGGCGGGCGCTGGCAAAGTCACGACTCCGGTGGCCGTATCCACATCCGCGTTGATCTCATCCTCAAAAGGGCCCATCACCGCAGGCGCCGATTCCAGGATGGGTCCGTCGTCCGACGCTGTTTGCGAGAGAATCGTGTCAATCCAGTTCAGCCGGATCGAAATTCGCGTCGCGTAGAAAGCTCCGGGGAGATTGACGGTCGAGTCTGGAATTCGTGTCCAATTCCCATCCTGGCCTTTGTAAAGCCCGCCTTCGTCAAAGATCGCCGCCTGAAAACCCGGCCCGGTATCGCTGGTGTTGTAAAGACCGTCCACGAGAAAGTTGATCCCGGCCAGCTTCCAGATTCCGCCGTCCTGGATGAAGAGTCCGCCGCCGGAATCGCCCGCGGAAAGGTGCGCTTCGTTCGGCCCGCCGTCGGCGTCGAATGAAATTCTCAACAATTCTCCTGATTCGCCAATAGCCGTCCCAGCACCCGTGGCTGGTCCGCCGCTTCGGGTGACAACTCCGGCGACTCGATTTTGGCCCCATCGCTTCCGTCCGTCCGCCGCTCCCCAAAGCCAGCCTCCTAGCGTGCTGCCGGGCAAACCGGTGACCGTGACTTCGGCGCCGCGTTGGGTTCCGCGGCCAAACACGACCATGTCCTTGCCGACCTCGTCGGTCCGGGGATAGAGTTGAGCGAAGCTGGCGAATCGGCCCCGCACTTTCCAAATCCGCAGGTCGCTGCCCGGATCATCGAAAACCGCTGTCGTCGTGTATTCGACGCCCTCGATGGCGAATTTGAGGCCGGGTGATCCGCCGAGGTGCTTGGCCGTGATGAAATGCTGCGGGCTGATCGGGGTGCCCAGGAAAGCGGACCATGAGCCTTGCAGATCCCAGCCGCTGTCGGCTAGATCGCCGGTCGGTGCCGTGGAGTTGTAGAGAGGGTCCGCGGTGGAGTAAAAGATCACTCCGCGTGCCGAAAGCCCGCAGAAAACCCAGGTGATCAAGGCCAGCCGCAGGATGAGCGGTTGTCCGCCGTTTCCAGTGGCCAAGTTCTTGCGTTTTTGGAGACCGCCTTCCCCCTCACGCCGGCCTTCTCCCTTGGCTGCCTTCGGGAGAGAATTCCCCGAAAGGCTTCGCACATTAAACCCCTGAACCGATTTCTTGACCACGGATTTCGCGGATTTCGCGGATCGAGAGGCGATCTTATCCGTGTGATCCGTGTAATCCGTGGTTGAATCAGGTTCGTGGGAAGCTTCCACGGCCCGCAAGCCGTGCGCACCGCCCATGAACCCATCGCTGGTAGGGCGGTGGTGCCGCGCCGCCGCATCGACAGAAGACCGGCTGCGCGGCAACGCAGCCCTACCAGGTCCATGGGAAGGCGGAAGGAGACGCTCGAAATCCTCGATGCAGCGACTGAAAACAGTGCGCATAGTTCTCACCAGAGTTGGGGGATAATCCCCGGCCTGCGTTGAGCCGCCGCGTTCCACACGCTTTTCATTCTTCAATCTCGATGACTAAGCACGCGACGTTCCAATGGTTTGATGCTCACGCCAGCCGCCCCAGCATCCGATCCAGCGAATCGGACGTCTGGTAAATCAGCGCCTCCGGATAGTGCGGATACGGATGGAAATACTCGAACGTGACGTAGCCGCGATATCCAATCTGATCGAGCGCCTCCATGACCGCGGGCCAATTCGTCGTGCCGTCCAGGAGCGGCCGGAACGTTTCCAGCGAATAATCGGTCCCCTTCTTGGTGAATTCCTTGAAGTGAATGTTCTGAATCCGCTTGCCCAGAATGGGAATCCAATGCTCCGCGTGCTGGAACATGGAGATGTTCCCGGTATCGAAGTGAACCCGCACGTGCGCGCTCTGGAAGCTGTCCACGAACGCGTTCATTTCCATCGGCGTCATGAGGTAACCGTTGAAGAAGATATTCTCGATGTTCAGATAGACGCCGAGCTTCTCTGCCTGCGGGACCAGTTTCCCGACCGCTTCGCGCGCGCGGCGATCGCACACGTCGTTCGGAACCGGCTCGTGATCGGTGCGCCAGGGAATATGGACGGCGCCGGGCACGACCAGCAGATTCCTCACGCCGAGATCGTGGGCCGCCTGCGCCATCTTGCCCGCGAGATCCAGGCCGCGCGTCCGTTTTTCCGGATCGTTGCTCGTGAGCGGGTATGGCCAGAAAAGGAACGAACAAAGGCCGCTGATCGCGATGCCGATCTTGTCCGCCATCTTCCGAATCGCCTGAAACTCCTTTGTCCCCGCTTTGGGCGAAAGATCATTGTCCAGATCGTAATTGAGTTCGATGCCGTCGAAGCCGGCGCGCTTGGCCAGCTTCAGGCATTCCTCCAACGACATCTTTTGCGGATACGGGAACGCCCACTGGTTGATCGATTTCTTCATGTCAAAGCGTCGGGGCGATTGGCGGCGGGGATCCGCGTCGGCCGCGGCAGCAGGGATGGGAGCGGCCAAAGCTGCCGTACCGGCGGCCACGAACGCGGTTTTGAGCGCGTCTCTCCGAGTGAGAACGCCTCGCGACGCGGCGCCGGCGGTGTCGATGGATTCCTGATTTCGACGTGCAATTTCGGGATGGGAGCTTTGGGAATTCATGATGGCTTTTTAGGCTCCTGAACCTCGGAAATCAAGAGCGAGCGTCTCAAGATCTTAATTGATTTACAGGAAGCACCAGAGCAAACGGCGTTTTCGCTGTTTTCATTCTCGGCGTCTTTGTCTCGTCCGGATTCGTATTTTGGTGCGGCGGGCGTGGGCTTCGAGCTTCGCCACATCAACCAGGTCTTGCGGTCCTCCAGAACATTCACCATACGCACGGCGTTCATCGGATCGGTCGCCACCCAGATCTCGCCAAGCAGCGAGCCTCTTCAGCGCGACTCCTCATCGACATGAATCGTGAGCAGCCGCCACGGGCCTGCTCGTCACGGCGTTTTTGATTGGTTTGTGTGGCTTGGTGGTCTGAGATGAAGGTAATCAGTTCGCAGCCCGACTCTGCCTCAGTCGATCCAAGCCCACCGCCAGGATGATGACGATCCCGATGATGATTTCCTGCATGTAGGTCTGCCATCCCATCTGGTTCGAGCCATTGCGCAGCACCGCCATGATCAGCGCGCCGATCATCGAGCCGAGGATGCTGCCGGCGCCGCCGTTGAGGCTTGCGCCTCCGATCACGACCGCAGCAATGATGTCGAGTTCGAGGCCGATGGCCACTGTTGGATCGCCTTGCGTCAGCCGCGAAAGCTGCATCAACCCGGCCAGCCCGAAGAACAGACCCGCCAGCGCATAAATCAGGACTTTGTAAAACTGCACGCGAATCCCGCACAACCGCGCCGTGCTTTCGTTGGAGCCAATGGCGAACACGTAGCGGCCAAAAACAGTCTGGCGCATCACCACAGCCATCGCGAAGGCCAGCGCGACCGCGATCCAAACCCCTGGCGGCAATGGAAAAAGACTCAGCGGATCCACCAGGGCCATGAGGTTGTTCACGGGCGATTCGGGCGCGTTCACCGTTTGATTTCCCGCCAGCCATTTGGCGGTGCCGCGTCCGACCCCCATCATGCCCAGCGTCACGATGAACGGGAGCATGCGTAGCCCGGCGATGGCCAGCCCGTTCAGCAAGCCGATGCCGCCGCCCACTAGAATCGTCAACGCCATGGCCGCGCCGGGGGAGTAACCCTTCACCAGCAAAGTCGCGCCGACCACACTTGTCAAAGCCACGACGGACCCGACGCTGAGGTCAATGCCGCCGCTCACGATGATCATCGTCATGCCCAGCGCGCCAATGGCCACGATGACGGTTTGGACGAGGATGATTTTGAAATTGGCACCGGTCATAAAGTAAGGCCGCACTTCCTCGCTCAAGCAGAACAAGCCGATGACGAACAGCAAACCCAGGAAAGGCCCCAGCACATTCAACACATGCTTGAATTTCGCTCTCGAATCTCGCGTGCCCATTTTCCTCGCGCAGTTTAGCCCCTGAGAATCAAATCAAAAGTCCAAAGCGGCTTCAAAATAACTGCCGGCTTGTTGTACCCCTTCAGTTGAGGGTGGGGCGAGACTCCCGCCGAGCCCCTGCCATCGCAGAAAGGCTCCGCAGGGACGTCGCCCCACCGTCGTTACTGCTTGGTCCGCGGGATGGACGACAAAGCTCGTAGCGCAGAGTTGCACTCTGCCGTATCGCAGAATTGTATTCTGCGGGGCGTCTCCCAGTCCGAGCCCGCTGGGACTCGCCGGCGCCCTGCCGATTGGAAATCGGCGATACAGCAGATTGAAAATCTGCGCTACGGTTCTCCGGTCGATCTGTCGTCAATCCCACGCTCTGCACAGTAACTGAGGGGATACGGCTTGTTTGTTGGTTTGGATTGAAGCAGTCTCGTGCATGTGACACGAAACCCATTCCTCGCTTCGCTGTTGATCCTGCACGCCACTTCAAATGCCTGGACCGCCTCTTCCGCCACTTTCGGAGATGATCTGGAGTTTCTCCGCCGGCATACAGACGTGGCCGTGTTGATGGATTCAACCGGCCAGGCTCAAGTCGCAGTGGTGCCAGCCTACCAGGCTCGCGTGATGACCAGCACCGCCGACGGCGCGAACGGAACCAGCTTCGGCTGGGTGAATCGCGAACTCATCGCCTCGGGCAAGCGCCAGCCGCACATCAATGTGTTTGGCGGCGAAGACCGTTTCTGGATGGGACCGGAAGGTGGACAATTCTCCATCTTCTTCGGCAAGGACGTTCCGTTTGATTTGGAACACTGGTTCACGCCAGCCGCCCTGGATACCGAACCTTTCGCCGTCGTCAGCAAGAACACGGACCGCATCGTCTGCCGGCGGCAAATGCGGCTGACCAATTATTCGGGCACGCCATTCGACCTGGAAGTGAATCGAGAAGTGCGCCTGGTGAATGTCTCCGAGGCGCTCAAGAAACTTGGAGCGAGCTTGCCATCCGACGTCAAGGCGGTCGGGTTCGAGTCTGTGAACTCGGTCAAGAACACCGGGGCGCGGCCCTGGCGCAAGGAGACCGGACTCCTCTCGATCTGGGTGCTCGGCATGTTGAATGCCTCACCCGAAAGCTCCGTCGTCATTCCCTTCGTGACGGGCCCCGAATCGCGGCTTGGGCCGGTGGTGAACGACACTTACTTCGGCAAAGTCCCCGCGGATCGGCTGATGGTGAAAGAGGGCGCCATATTTTTCCGAGCCGACGCGAGCCATCGCAGCAAGATTGGAATTTCCCCTCAGCGCGCCAAACCGGTCCTGGGCAGCTTCGACGCCGCCAATCGCGCGCTGACGTTGGTGCAATTCACCTTGCCGAAAGGCGTGACGGACTACGTGAATTCGATGTGGGAGCGGCAAAAGAATCCGTTCGGAGGCGACGCCGTGAACAGTTACAACGACGGTCCACCGCAACCCGGCGCGAAGCCATTGGGCCAATTCTATGAACTGGAGAGTTCTTCGCCCGCGCTGGCACTGAAGCCAGGCGAATCGGCGACGCACATTCACCAGACCTTGCACTTGCAAGGAGCCGAGACGCAGTTGGACAGCGTCGCGCGCGCCGTGTTGGGCGTGGGCGTGCAGGATATCAAAAGTGCGTTCCAGAAATGAACGTGGAGCGCCTTCGCCAATCCCAAGGGGCATCATGGGAGGACATTTCCAGAACGCCGTGAATGATTCTGCCAGGGAGCGCTCCTCGATCTGGAAATGGACCGTCTGCGGCCTGCTGTTGTGCGCGTCCATGCTCATGTACATGGATCGGCAGACGCTGCCGAGCGTGGCGACGCGCATCACACGGGAATTCAATCTCAGCCAGGAGCAATACGGCATCCTGGAGATGTGTTTCGGCTACGCGTTTGCCGCCGGAGCATTCACTTTCGGATTCATCGCGGACGTCTGGAGCGTGCGCTGGCTCTATCCGGCGGTCCTGATGGCTTGGTCCGTCATGGGCTTCCTGACGGGACTGGTGGAAAGCTACTCCGGATTGCTCGTGTGCCGGACCTTGCTCGGATTCTTCGAGTCCGGCCATTGGCCGTGCGCGATCAAGACCACGCAACGGCTTCTTTCGCGCGGACAGCGCACCATGGGAAACAGCGTGCTGCAAAGCGGCGCCTCCGTGGGAGCGATCTTAACGCCGCTGGTGATGAACTGGATGCTGGCGGGCCGAATGGATTTTGGGCTGTGGCGAAAACCGTTCCTGGTCATCGGAAGTCTCGGCGTGCTCTGGCTCGTCGCCTGGTTCATCCTGCTGCGGGAATCGGATTTCGCGCCGACACGATCAACCGACGCCTCAACGGATGGAGAGCAAGACTCCGCGCCGCCTCCGGAGGGAGAGGGCAGTTTCTGGCGGGTGGTTTTCAATCCTCGATTCTCCATGCCGGTGCTGCTGACCTTTGTGGTGCTGCTGATTGCCGCCTGGGTCATTGTGATGATGATTGGCCATCCCCTCGCAGTGGTTGCCGCGGTCGGCTTGAGCTTTCTCGTGTTCCAGCGCCGCTTCTTTGCGCTCGTGGTGATGGTCGCGTGCATCAACACGTGCTGGCAGGTCATCCGCGCCTGGCTCCCGAAATTCCTGCAGGAGGGACGCGGCTACCTGGAGTCCGAGGCGCTTTACTTCAACTCGCTTTACTATATGGCGACGGACATCGGTTGCCTGGGCGCGGGGGCCGTCTCGCTCTGGCTGGTCAAGCGCGCCTGGAGTGTGCACGGCTCGAGATCGCTGGTGTACGGCTGCTGCGCGGTGTTGACCGCGCTGACGACGCTGATCGTTTACCTGCCCAAAGGATGGCTCCTGCTCGCCACGTTACTGGTGGTGGGCGCGGGCGCGCTGGGTTTGTTTCCCTGCTACTATTCCTTCACCCAGGAACTGAGTACCCGGCATCAAGGCAAGGTCACCGGACTGCTCGGCACCGTCGCCTGGGCGACGTCCTCGCCTGCACAGCGATTCTTCGGGCGGCTGGTCGATCAGACGGGATCGTTCGACGCCGGCCTGGCGCTGGCGGGTTGGCTGCCGTTGATCGCATTTGTCTTCCTTTGGTTGTTTTGGGACCGGCCAGCAACCGGGAGAGCAACCGAGTGATGCCGCACGCCGAGTCGGTGGGATCCATCTCAATGGATTGCTCGATTAGCGGATGGATGGATTCCTCTACCAATAAGCTCTGGGCCGGAAAGAAGTCAACGAGTGGGGCGCGATCTGCCCGCAGAGGCCCGATACCCAGCTCTTGCCAAACCGCGGTGGAGTTGGAAGACTGGCCAGACCATGAAACCGTTCGACGAGATGGCCGTTCAGACCTTTCCGGCGGGTCGCTTCAACCGTCGCCACTACTTGGAATTCGGCTTTTGCCTGGCGTTGGGTCTGTTTATGCTGACCCCCGCCATGCAAGCCGAAGCCGACACGAAATCCGCTAGCGCCGCCACTCAAACTCAGCTCGCCACGCTGGGCGGCGGTTGTTTCTGGTGTACCGAAGCGTGCATCGAGATGTTCGAGGGCGTGAAAGCGGTGACTTCGGGATACGCCGGCGGGAAGACCGCTAATCCGACCTATGAACAGGTGTGTGAAGGCACGACAGGCCACGCCGAAGTGGTCCAGATTGAGTTTGATCCGGCAAAGATTTCCTACGAACAGATCCTCGACATCTTCTGGGAGATTCACGATCCCACCACGCTTAACCGTCAGGGCGCCGACCACGGCACTCAGTACCGATCTATCATCCTATACCATGACGAAGCGCAGAAGCGCGCCGCCGAGAAATCGAGAACGGCCGCCGCCAAGAAATTCAAAGACCCCGTCGTGACCGAGATTGCGCCCTTGACGAAATTCTATCCCGCCGAAGGGTATCACCAGGACTATTTCCGGAAGAACCCGAACAAGCCTTACTGCGCGGTCGTGATCAGCCCCAAGCTGCAGAAGCTCAAGAAGCGGAGTCCGCTCACTGCCCGTCCATGACCGCGTCGTAAAACGCGCCGATGTCGCCCTGGCCTTCGCCCGCCTTGAAGTTCATGGCCGCGCGCGGGTGCTGATTCAGCAGGCCGGTCATCATGTACGGCAAATCAAACCCCCAACCCAATTTCGAGCGCAGCGGCTCAATGGCATACTGGACGCATTCGAGGACGGGTCGCAGATTGTACTTCGGGTTGTGGAGAAAACCGATCAACAGTTCCATGGGACAATTGCCGGCGCCGCGCCCCAGTCCGGCCATCGTCGCATCCAGCAAGTTCGCTCCCAGAATGATTCCTTCGATCGTGTTCGCGTAGGCGAGCTGCAAATTGTTGTGCATGTGAACGCCCACTTCTTTGCCGGACTCCTTGCAGTAATGCTGGTATTTCTTCACCAGATACTGCACCTGTTCGCTGTAAAGCGCCCCAAAGCTGTCCACGACGTAAATGCCCTGGGCCTCTGAACCGGCGAGCATCTCCAGCCCTTCGTTTAATTCGCGGTCCGGCACCGTGGAAGCCGCCATCAAGTTGACGGTCGTCTCATAGCCTTTGTCGTGCGCGTCCTTGACCATGTCCAGCGCGGTCGGAATCTGGTTGATGTAGGTCGCCACGCGGATCAGGTCGATGACGCTCTCTTTCTTGGGCGGAATGTCCTCGTGATAATCGCACCGCTCCGCATCGGCCATGACGGCCAGCTTCAATTCGGTTTGGTTATCGCCGACGATGCGGCGGACGTCCTCTTCCAGACAATATTTCCAAGGACCGTGTTCGCCGACTTTGATTCCCTTCCGCGACGCCTTGTACCCAATCTCCATGTAATCGATCCCGGCTTCGACACACGCCGTGTAAACGGCCTTGACCGTGGCATCGTCGAAGTGATGGTCGTTCATCAACCCCCCGTCGCGGATCGTGCAATCCAGGACTTTGATTTCGGGGCGGTAAGAAAGCCAGCGTCCGGCCGGGCTTTCCTTTGGTTTCGGTGTTTTTGATTTTTTCTCGGTCGCGCTCACAGTTTTCCTCTCGATGACGGTGCGTTGTCTGTCAGGTTCAACACGGAACGCCGCCTGTGGTAATTCAAATCCCCCTCGATTGGCGAACAAAAAATCCTACGCTCATTCCCTCTCCCTTAAGGGAGAGGGAATGGGTGAGGGTGAAAGCGTTGGACATACCGCACGCGCTGAATTCGCCTGGCGCTCTCCCTCACCCCAGCCCTCTCCCGCTGGGAGAGGGAGCACGCGATGCCATTGACCTCGAGATCGGTCTCAAAACATGCTCTTTAGGTTTCCTGGAGCGCGCGCAACTCGTTATCCGTGTGCCGGAGCCGGATGGCCAGCGTGCGGGCGAGCCGCGCAAATATCTTCACGCCCAGCAGCGGATTCGCCTTGGACGCCTCATCGAAATCCTTCCGGGAAATCACAAACAAATCCGTCGCCGTGGTCGCCAGGGCGTCCGCCGATCGAATGCTTCGTTCGAGGAACGCCATGTCGCCAAAGAAGTTCCCACGCGCAAAGCTCGCCAGGTTGTGGAATTTTCCGTTTCCGAGCGGGAGCAGGATGCGCACGATGCCGCGTCGGATCAGGTAAAGTTCGTCGCTCGGCTCGCCCCGGCGGAAGATGGTTTCGCCCGCTTTGTAAGAACGTTCCTTCACGATACTCTTCAAATCGCTCAAGATGCGGTCTTCCTCGAATTCGTGGAGCAATTCGATTTCGGGCAACTCCAGAGCGCGTTCCTGGCCGGACTGCAGCATGCGGTGCTCCTCCAGAATGCGGTCTTCGGCCCATTCCAGGGCGGCGTCGAGCGAGTCGAAAATCTTGACGTTTTGGGTCGGCTTCACCAGGCCCACCTGGCTGAAATAGGTCTGGAGGTCCTGGCCGGTGGGCACGGTCGCGGGGAGATTGCTAAAAATCAAATGCCCGCCGCGTTCCGTCAGCATGGCTTCGATTTGTTCGAGCATGTGCGCTGCGGTAAAATCGACCGATTGCACCCGGCGCATGTCCAGGATCACGTATCGGCTCAGCTTCAAGTCGGGTTCCAGTTCGCTGAACAACTGATCGGTGGTGCCGAAGAAGAGGCTCCCTTGCAGTTCGCACACCGTGGTCAGCGTTCCGTATTCCTCCAGCACTTTCTTCTCCGACGGCAGCCGGTGTTGCTTGGAGGAAATCTGATTCCCATAAAGTTTGCGGCGCGTCACAGAGCCGCGAATTTGCTCCCGGATGAACAGAAAAATCGCCAGCGCCACGCCAACGCCCGCCGCTTCAATCAATCCTTTCGTCACGGCGACGACAACCACGGCGGCGATGACACAAAAGTCCAGGACCGTGGACCGTTGTTTCAGAAGATAAAAACTGCCTTTGTCGAACATCCGGTAAGCAATCACGATCAGGATTCCAGCCAGCGCCGCCAACGGTACCCAGCCAATGAGCTTGCTTAGCAGCAGCAGAGCCAGCAGCACGAACACGCCTTCCAGGATGCTGGACAGCCTGGTTTTGCCCCCGCTGTTCACGTTGACCAGCGTGGCGCCCATCGTCCCGGCGCCCGGAACTCCCCCCGCCATGGCGGATGCCAGATTGCCGATGCCTTGGCCGATCAATTCGCGGTTGGAATTGTGGCGGCTGCGCGTCAGGGCATCGACGATCACGCACGTCTTCAACGTATCAATCGAGAGCAACACCGAGAGAGTCAACGCCGGCATAAGGAGCGCGCGCAGGTCCGCCAAATGAATTCCGCCGATGGCCGCCCAACGTTCCATCAAACCGCTCCACATCGCACCGCCCCCCGTGGCCAGCGGGCCGATGAGCAGTTTGTTGTGCAGATCAAGCAGACTCCGATCGATCAGGCCAAGTCCTAGATAAGTTAGAATCCCGCCGAACAACCCGATGATCGCCGCGGGCACGGCTTTGGTAATCTTCGGCCCCAGAATCATGCCCAGCATCGTCACTGTCCCCACCACGATGGCTTGCCATTGCCAATGCTCGGGCGAACTCAGCCCAACGGCCAGGCCTTTCCAAAGCCCCGCCTCCTTCGAAACTGAAAACCCGAAAAGCTTCGGCACTTGATCCAGAAAAATTTTCAACCCGACGCCGCTCAAATAGCCGGAGACGACCGGAAACGGGATATACTTGATGAGCCTTCCTCCTCCGATGGAACCGTAAAGGAATTGCAACCCGCCGGACATCAGCGCCACCAGCGTCAAGAACAGCGTCGCCTGAGCGGGCGACAGCGGCCCACTGCTGCCGGACTTTCCGCTGGCGAGGTCCAGCGCCAGCGCGCCCATCACCGCCGCGGCCGGCGCGCAGGGCGCGGTGATCAATCGTGGCGCCCCTCCAAACGCAGGCGCCAGCAGTCCGAGAGCGACGGCGCCAATCATGCCCGCGACCGCGCCCTGCGCCACGTAGTCCGGACCGAGTTTGCCATAGATTGCGACGCCGAACGCAATGGCGGAAGGAAGCGCGACCAGCATGGCGGCCAGTCCTCCCCACACTTCGCCAGTCATTTCGCCCCTGGCAGGCGAGATCGGTTTTGCGCTGTGCGTGCTCATCGGAGTCTCCTTTCAACTCAAGTGAATGATGCAGCCGGCGCGCGATGGAGGACACACTGACGGATTTGAAATGCTGTGCATGCCGGCTGATTAAGTTCAGAAAATTTCAAACGACGACTTGATCTATATCAAAACCTGCTTCAGCAGGCAACGCTCAAGGGAGCGGACCAGGTAACGCCTCAGTTAAACAGAGCGTCATAAGTAATTGCCGATATGATTGAGCGGAGTTATCATCCGCTCGATGAAAGCACTCACCATTTCGGACAAAGAAAACATGATCATGGCCCTTCAGGATGAGATTCGGCGCAATG
>VHCZ01000071.1 GCA_016871535.1 Verrucomicrobiota bacterium | reverse complement strand
GGGCTGTAAGGACCGAGCCAACGCAGGCCACGGACAAAAGACCCGCCGCCCGGAGGGTTTTCGCGCCAAAGGCCGCCTGGCTTCGTTGCTCCTCAGTCGAAGATCCAGGGAGGATATTCTCCTTCGTGGCGCCTCGCCATCCGGCCTTTGGCGCGAAAACAGGACCCCGCGCAATTTTCGGACACGCTCTTAGACTTGTTTTGCACAGCGGCGTGTTTAGGGTCTGCGCCCAAGCATGTCTGCGTTCGAAGCTTTGGGACTCATATTGGCGGCCGCGACGGCTGGTGCGATGAACGCGGTGGCCGGCGGCGGCACGCTGCTGACGTTTCCGACCTTGCTGTTCTTTGGCACGCCGCCCGTTGTCGCGAACGCCACCAGCACACTCGCGCTCGTGATCGGCACGGCGGGCAGCGTTTTCGGATATCGCCGCCATCTGCACACCGTGCGGCCCTGGCTCTGGCGTTTCGTTCCTGTCAGCATTCTGGGAGGGTTGCTCGGCAGCGGCCTTCTCACGCGCACCAGCAACGAGGCCTTTGCCAAGCTGGTTCCCTTTCTCATCCTCTTTGCGACGATTCTGTTTCTGACCCAGGGAATCTTTCGGCGTCTGGTGGGTTTCGACGACGCTCCGGAAGGACCAACTCGGCCGCCCGCGATTTGGGGAGCCATCGTGTTCCAGTTCGCAGTCGCGGTTTACGGCGGCTACTTCGGCGCGGGCATCGGCATCCTCATGCTGGCGTCGCTCGGATTCATCGGCCTGCACGACATTCACGAGATGAACACTCTCAAGACCGTGCTCAGTTCGTTGATCAATCTGGTGGCAGCGGCCTGGTTCATTCTGGCGGGCCTGATCCACTGGCCAAGGGCGGGGATCATGACCCTCGGCGCCCTGGCGGGTTATTTTCTCGGTTCGCACTTTTCGCAGCGGATTCCGCAACGCCGCGTGCGGCAGATCATCACCACGGTCGGGTTTATCCTCTCGGCCGTGACGTTTTATGAGGAGTTTCTGCGGTAAGCGAAACGCCAGAAGGATTGGAGGGATGGAGTCTTTGGGGTCCTTAGGGTCTGTGCAAAAATAAATTCCGGTCTTGCTGGAGGCGATTTCGCTTTCTGGCGAGGCACGACGAGGGAGCATAGCCAGGGCTCTGCGACTGAGGAGAAACGAAGCCAGAAAGCGAAATTGCCCCGGCCTTTGTCCTGGCGAGCCGCTCGACGTGAGTGGGACACGTCCGACTCGGCTCGCTGGGGACAGGCTCGCCCTACCGTCAGTTTCCGAAGAAGAATCATACTCCGGAGATCACCTTCACGCCCATCTCCTCCAGCGTCTCGGCAACAGCCGCGAGCAGCGCGCGGACGTCCGACTCGAAGATCCGCCCGATGCAACCGATGCGAAAACTGTCCGCTTGGGAAACCTTCCCCAGATAGATAATCATCCCTTTGTCCCGCAGCCGGTCGTAGAACTCGGCGAAATCGAAGTTGCTGTGGTCCGGGTAATGGAAGGCCGTAACGATGTAACTCTGGAGCGCCGGTTCCAGATACGAGCGGAATCCGAGCTTGTGCATGCCGCGGAGCAACACCTCGTGATTGCGCCGATACCTCCCCGCCCGCCCCTCGACCCCGCCTTCCTGATCCAGTTCCTTGAGCGCCTGATCGAAGGCCAGCAGCACATGGGTCGGCGGCGTAAAACGAAATTGCCCCGTGTCCTCGAATCCCTTGAGCTGGCCGAGGAGGTCCAGGCTCAGGCTTCGAGCGCGTCCTTCGGAAGCCAGGAGCGGCTCGCGCCGCGCGATCACGAACGAAAACCCCGGCACCCCTTCGATGCACTTGTTCGCGGAAGAAATCAGGTAATCGATGCAAGCGCGTTTCACATCGATGGGCACCGCCCCGAAACTGCTCATCGCGTCCACGATGTAATCGGCGCCGAATTCCTTTGCGATCTGGCCGATTTCGACAATCGGATTCAAAATGCCCGTGGTCGTCTCACAATGCACGACCGCGACGTGCGTCACTCCGCGATTCGCGCTCAAGGTCTGGCGCAGAACCTGGCGGTCCGGCATCTGGCTTTCGGGGCCGCGCAGGACGGTGGCGTCGATTTGCAGGACGGCGGCCATTCGAACCATGCGTTCGCCGTAAGCCCCGTTGGTGAGAATGATCAGCTTGCCCTGCCGAGGCACGACCGAAGCCAGCACGGATTCCACGCCGAACGTTCCGCTGCCTTGCATCAGGATGGTCTCGTAACCGTCCTCGCGCGTCACGCCGGCCAGGGTCAGGAGCCGGACGCGAATGTTTCGGAGCAACTCGATCAACGCGTCGTCCCGAGAGCCAATGTCGCGCAGCATCGCTTGTTTCACGCTGAGGCTCGTGGTCAACGGTCCGGGCGTGAACAGAGTCTTGTCTTTGGCGGTCGGGAGAAGTTTGGGCTCTTTCATGGATGGGGTGGAGCTGTTTGGCGACGTTCGTGCAAAAAACCCATGAAACGTTCTTTGACTTCATGGGGCTTGACCGTCGGCCGTCCAAGATGCCTGGGCGAACCCTGCCGAATCTTCACGTGCAGCAAACTCGGACCGGCGCGCTGACGCAACTCTTTCAAACCGCCGCGGATGTCCTCCGGGCGGTCCGCTGCGAAGGCGTGGCGATAGTTGGCGGCGGCGGCCATCTCCGCAAAGCGCGTAATGCTGGAGACGGTTTGTTGCCCCCCGGTCGAATCGTGCGCTTCGTTGTCCAGCACGACGTGCAACAAATTCCTTGGCTGATGGAAACCGATCGTGGCCAAAGAACCCAGCTTCATCAGGGCCGCGCCATCGCCATCGATCACCACGACGGGTTGCTGCGGGAGCGTTCGGGCGATCCCAAATCCGATGGCCGAAGCCGTGCCCATGCCGCCCACGACGTAAAGGTGATTCGGCCGGTCCGCGAGCGTGAAGAGTTCGCGTCCGGTCTTGCCCGTGGTGGCGACGACTGCTTCGTCACCGTTCAGGATTTCCAAAATCAACTGCAACACCTCGCTGCGCGTCAATCGTTCCTCCGTTCGAGAGCCGAGCTTTTCCCGTTTTTCCGCGACGACAGGAGTGGATTGCTTTTCTTCGCGGAGTTCGAAGTCTTCGACCGAATCCTGGGACATGATGAGCGCAAAGGGACGTTGCCGTTCGCGCATGCTGGTTTCGGCGCGCTCGATCGCGTCGCTGATTTCGGAATCCTTCTTGGGAAAAGGGAGCCAGGGAATCTCCAGCGTGTCTAACAACCGGTGCATGATCCGTCCCATCTGCTCGTGCTGCGGTTCATCTTTGACTCCGGGCTCGCCGCGCCATGTGACTATCAGCAAAGTCGGCACGCGAAAAGGATAATTCAGGGACGTCAGCGGATTGACCATATTCCCCAGGCCGGAGTTCTGGCACATCGTCACGGTTTTTTGGCCCGCGAGATACGCGCCGAACGTGATGCCCACGGCTTCCCCTTCGCTCGTCGCGCCGACGTAATTCAGGGTCCGGTCCGCGATGACGTAATTGATGAAAGGCTTCAAAAAGCTGCACGGCACGCCCGCGTATTGGCCATAGTTCAGCGCCCGCAACGGTTCGATAAACGAGGATGCCTTGATCATGTGGTGGTCTAAAACGCCTGAGCTTGCGCCAGGTCTCCAGGTCATCGACATCCAGCCAGTGGCCGGTGATGTAATGCACGTGCGCCCGCCCGCCGGATTCCAAAAGGTGCTTGAACAAATCGTCGAAGCGCAACTGCCGAAAGTCCGGCCGGGCGGAAAGCCGCTGCAACGCCTCTCGGAAAATCGTTGCGCCCCGCGCGGTCGCTTTGATCAATCCGATCCATTCCCCGTGGATCCTTGCGGGCGGCAGGCTCGGTCCGATGTCCGCGAGAAAAACCGATTCTTCGCTGGATTGCAGCGAATAGGGCCGCGTGGTGTGGACGAAATCGACGTAGCCCTTGGCCGGCCCGCGGCTTTGCCAGGCCGCATCGACGGTGATCACAATGTCTCCTTCTTCCAGGAGCAGATTCTGCAAAATGTATTTCCGGAACAAAATGTCGCCGAACGAGAGGACCACTTCGCCTTCGAGAAAGTCGAGCGCCTTGGCCAGCGAGAGCAGTTCGCCTTGAACTGAGTTGTCTTGTTCACGTCCCTGAAATTTGTAGGAACCGAATAACGCGGATGCAACTCTTGATTCTGGAGTATTCCCTCCGTCAAGGTGAAGCGAGCGTCTTCGCGAGCCAATGACCATCGACGCGGACGCATCCGCAAGTTGTCAGCTCGTAGCGCAGATTTTCAATCTCCCGGATCGCGGAATTGCATTCCGCAGAGGTTCGACAAGTTCCCGAGATCTGGAACTCGTCGAAGCGCCGCCGATTGCAAATCGGCGATACGGCGGAGTGTAACTCTGCGCTACCAGGGCAGAAACCACCCAATCCGGCTTGCTTTCCGTCGGAAGCGCATGTCAAAAAGTGCGGTCATGATGGCAAGCCTGAATTCACAGGATGCGGCGCTCTCGGCGCTGATAGCGCGGCGCAAAGCGGGCTTCAGCCTCGAACGCGACTTCTATACGGACGAGTCCGTGTACCGCGTGGACGTCGAGCGTATCTGGCGGCGCGGCTGGCTCTTTGCCGGACACTCCTGCGAGATCCCAAATCCGGGCGACTACTTTGCCCTGGAGGTTGACTCAGATCCGATCCTGGTCATCCGGGGCGACGACAAGCAGGTGCGCGCCTTGCACAACGTGTGCCGGCATCGCGGTTCCTTGATTTGCCCGGAGGCAGCCGGCCACGTGAGCTGGCTGGTCTGTCCGTACCACCAATGGACCTACGATCGAAGCGGCGCGCTGGTCGGTTGCCGGGGCGCGCTGGAGGATCTTGATAAAACTCAGTTCGGTCTGCGGTCCGTGAATGCGCGGGAAGTTGAAGGTTTGATTTACATCTGTCTCGCGGAGCAACCGCCGAACTTTGAACCCGCGCGGGACCAGCTGGCGAGCCTGGCGAAACCGCAAGGCTTCCCTCGCGCGAAGGTCGCCCAAAGCCTCGACTACACCGTGCGCGCGAACTGGAAGCTCGTCTGGGAAAACAACCGCGAATGCTATCACTGCAACGTCAATCACCCGCAATACATCCGGGCTAACTTCGATCACTACAATACGGACGACACGTCCCCGCGCATCCAGCAGGCAATGGAAGCGGCGGTGCGTCGCAGCGAACAAAAGTGGGCGGCTTCGGGGCTTGCGGCCACGCACCAGCAGACCGGCATGACGCGGTTTCCGGATGCCGAGCGCAACATCTGGTTCTCCGCCAACCGCACGCCGCTGGTCGAGGGTTACGTCAGCGAAACCCTGGACGGGAAACAGGTCGCTCCCTTGATGGGAGATTACACCGAAGCCGACGTGGGCACGCTTCGCATCCGCACGCTGCCGAATTTCTGGAATCACTCCAGTTGCGATCACGGCGTGAGCACGCGCTTGCTCCCGGCCGGACCGCAATTGACCCGGATTCGCGTGACGTGGCTGGTGCATCAAGACGCCTTCGAGGGAAAGGACTATCAACTGGAGAAGCTGCTGCCGTTCTGGCAACTCACCTCGGAACAGGACTGGGAAATCTGCGAGCGCCAGCAGCGGGGCGTGAATTCGTCGGCTTATGTGCCCGGACCGTATTCCCCGTTCAAAGAATATAACGTCGAGAGTTTCGTTCGGTGGTACTTGAACACCGTGATGCGTGATCCGTAAAACGTAAAGCGTAGTATGCCCTCGGTTGAGGGTGGGGCGAGGCTCCCGCCGAGCCAATGCCATCGAAGAAAGGCTCCGCAGGAGCGTCGCCCCACCGTCGTTAACTGAGGGGATACAAAACGTAAGACGTAAGGCCTAAGCTTCACGATTACGTTTTACGTTTTACAAACGACGATTCACGCGAAGCATCTTATGGCCACACCACTCCCCAACGCCGAAATCATCATCGTCGGCTGCGGCGCCGTTGGCCTGGGCTGCGCTTACGCCCTGGCCAAAGCCGGCAAAACGGACATTCTCGCGCTCGAACGGGCCGACGACGTCGGCGTCGTCACCACTTCCCAGGGCGCCGGTTTGTGCGGCCAGGTGCGCGACTCGGTCGAGCGCACAAAACTCGCGATGCACTCCGTCGCGATGTTCCGCGAACTGCAGCGCAGCCAGGTGAAACCGGACTGGCGCGAAGTCGGCTCCCTTCGCATCGCGCTGAACGAACGTCGGGCCGATGAATTTCGCCAGCTCAAAGCGGCCGCGGATGCCGCGGAACTGAAAACGCAGTTCATCGTTCGCGAAGAAGCCCGGCGACGCTGGCCGTTGATGGATTTCACAGTCGCGAAGTCGATCCTGTGGTGCCCCAGCGACGGGTACATGACGCCCCGCTGCGTCGCCGCGTCCTACAAGCACAACGCAGAAAAGCTGGGCGTGAAATTCAGCACGGCGACGGCGCTGGAGGAGATTGTGTTGCAGAACGGGCGCGTGGCCGGCGTGAGGACCAATCGCGGCCCGGCCGATTGTCGCTACGTGATCAATGCCGCGGGGGCCAACGCTTATCACGTCGCGAAGCTCGCCGGCCTGGAGTTGCCGATTTTCCCGGTGCGCCATGAATACTACGTCACTGTGCCGATGGACGGTCTGACTCCTGACCTGCCGTGCTTTCGCATCCCGGAACTGACGCTCTACGGGCGCGTGCGCGACGGCGGCCTCCTGCTCGGCGGCTGGGAACCGCAATCGCTGAATCTTGACCCGCGCAGCTATGCCTCCGACCACGAACCGCCGCCGGTCGTCACGGATTGGCCGGTCTTGGATTCATTCGAGGCGAGCTTCACGAAATTATTCCCGACGGCGCGCGCCGCGCAGAAGAGTTGCGTCGGCAAAGGCTGGCCCACCTTCACGCCGGACGGACGCTTCATCCTTGGCGAAAGCTCGCGAGTCCAAGGCTTCGTCATGGCCGGCGGGTGCAATGCCCACGGCATCTCCGGCTCCGGAGGCATCGGCAAACTGCTTGTCGAATCGCTCCTGGATCCAAAACAATCCGCCTACGTGAAGAGCCTCAGCCCGGATCGGTTCACGGAAACAAACTGGGCCTGGGATGAAGCCCGCGTTCAAGCGGCGCGGGTGTATGAAACGTACTATGGGCGCGAAGTAGGCAACGCTTAAGATGAGACATGGGCGGGTCTTCTCAGGGCTGTTGACAAAGTAGCGCAGATTTTCAATCTGCCGTATCGCCGAATTGCATTCGGCAGAGCGCCGGAAAATCCAAGCGCACCCAACCCGGCGAGACCCTGCGGATTGCAAATCCGCGATACAGCAGAATTCAATTCTGCGCTACTTGTCATTGGCTCTGTCCCTGTCCGCAGCAATTCTCATTTTGGCAATCCACGCCCGTTTGGTGTCCACGCTTTAGCGTGTTTGCGGGCGACAGGCACGCTGAAGGGTGGACACCATACGCCGCGAGCCTGGCAAGCTGAGAATTGCCACCCTGTCCGGCCTTCTCGGAAATTCTCCTTGTTCCTTCCAATGAATCGTCCGAAGGTTTGACGCTGCCTTATGAGTCGCCAATCGTTTGCCTGGTCTCGCCCTGGCCGGAGTGCGTCGCTTTCAATCGTATTGGCTGCCGCTTCGTTGTGGATTCGGGCTGAAGAGGCCGATTCTGTTCCAACCAGGCAAACCGGAACGACTCATTGGTCGCTGCGACCGGTGGCAGCGCCTCAACTTCCCAGGGTCAAAAACAAAACCTGGCCGCGGAATGCCATCGACCATTTTGTTTTAGCCAAACTCGAAGCCGCCGGACTCTCCCCATCGCCGGAGGCAGACCGGGCCACTTTGATCCGGCGCTTATGCTTCGATTTGACCGGGCTGCCGCCAACGCCGCAGGAGATCGATGCCTTTGTGAATGATTCTTCTCCCAGAGCTTACGAACATCTCGTCGATGGGTTGCTCGCGTCGCCGCATTATGGCGAACGCTGGGCGCGGCACTGGCTCGATGTCGTGCGCTACAGCGAGAGCCAGGGCTTCGAGTACGATCACATGCGTCCCCACGCCTGGCATTACCGCGACTACGTGATTTCCAGTTTCAACGCCGACAAACCTTACGACCAGTTCGTGAAAGAACAAATCGCAGGCGACGCGCTCGAACCGGCGACACCGGAGAGGATCGTCGCCACAAGCCTGCTCGTTTGCGGCTCCTGGGATCAGGCCGGCAACAGCCAGGCCAACGCGACGCAGCGCGCTCTCACGCGCGAGGAAGAGTTGGAGGACCTTGTCAGCGTCGTGTCGCAGACCTTTTTGGGTCTGACCGCGAACTGCGCGCGCTGTCACGACCACAAGTTCGACCCGATTTCCCAGGCGGATTATTACCGGATGAAGTCGGTGTTTGAAGGCGTGCGGCATGGAGAACGCGTCATCGCGACCCAGGAAGAAGTTCAACGGCATGAGAAAAAGCTCGGCGCGCTCAATTCGCGGATCGCGGAAAACGACAAACGTGCGCGGCGCGTGGACGCCGTGGGCCGGCAACGCGTGTTCGCGGATGCCGAAGCGGCAGCGTTCTTCGCTGCGGCCGGCCTTGATGTGTCCGCTGAGGTACTGCTGGCGGCGCTCACGGCCGAAGAGCGGAATCTGCGGGAAACTTGGTTGCGGCAGATCGCGGCGGACCGCGCGGCGCTCAAAGCCATTCCGCCCTTGCCCGTTTCCTACGCCGGCACACGGAAACAACCTGAGCCGACGCGTCTGCTCAAACGCGGGGACGTGAATTCACCCGGCGAGACGATGAAGCCGGGCGCTCTCTCGGCGATCCTCCAACCAAACCCGGATTTTGGTTTGTCCGGCGACGCGCCCGAAGCCGCCCGACGCTTGAAGCTCGCGGATTGGATTGCAGACCCACGAAATCCACTCACCGCGCGCGTCCTGGCCAACCGGCTCTGGCACTATCATTTCGGCGCCGGGATTGTGGCGACGCCGAATGACCTCGGTGCGAGCGGCGCGAAACCGAGTCATCTCGAATTGCTCGATTGGCTGGCCGCAACGCTGATCGAGCGCGGCTGGAGCTTGAAGGCGCTGCATCGGCTCGTCGTTTGCTCGGCGACGTATCGCCAGGCCTCGACCTTTAACGCGGAAGCGGCCCGCATCGACGCGGACGCTCAACTTCTCTGGCGATTCAGTCCCCGGCGTCTCGAAGCCGAGGCGCTGCGGGATGCGATGCTCGCGGTCAGCGGCCAGATCAACCTCGCTCAAGGCGGCGCCAGTTTCCGTCCCTTCGACACCAAAAGCTTCAACGCGACGTTTTATTTTCCGGCGGACAAGATGGGCCCCGAATACAACCGGCGCGCCGTCTATCGGATGAACATTAATTCCGGGAAAGATCCGCTGCTCGACACTTTCGATTGTCCTGACCCGGCGACCAAGACGCCGCGCCGTGGCGCGACGACGACGCCCTTGCAGGCGTTGAGTCTGTTGAACAGTTCGTTCGTGCAGCGCCAGGCGTTGCATCTGGCCGAACGCGTGTTGAAAGAGGCGCGCGGCCGAACGGCCGAAGCGATCGGGCGGGCTTATCGGTACGCTTTGGGACGGCCGCCCACCAAGGAGGAGCGGGTCCGCGCGGAGGCGGCCGCCGCCGAGACGAGCTTGCAGAACGTGTGCTGGGCGCTGTTGAATGCGACGGAATTCATTTATGTCCGTTAGGCCAATCGTCTCTTCCATGTATTCCTTCGCGAGCCGATTGCCATCGCACGGCTCCGCGGGAGCCTCGCTCCACCCTCGTTTACTGAGAGCCTGTCTGAAAACTGTCTTCTGGGTGGAACAGGCCACCGGCCTGTTGCGGCGGGCTACCAGCCCGCCGGGCCTTTTGGCGGCAGGTTGCCGCCAAAAACGGGCTGGTAGCCCGTTCCACCCATTTTTCAGAGGGGCTCTGAGAGGTTGCTCTTCCATGGCATCGCTTCTGGCGGGCCTGGCTCTCTTCGGGATCGGCTTTCTGGCTTCTTGCTCGACCAGGGATCGGGATCGGTTGCTCGTCGGCATGGAACTGGCCTATCCGCCCTTCGAAACGTCCGACACCCAGGGAAACCCCACCGGCGTAAGCGTGGATCTGGCGCGCGCGCTCGGAATTCATTTGGGCTGGGCGATTGAGATTCAGAATATCCCGTTCGACGGCCTGATCCCGGCGTTAAAGACGGGCAAGATTGATCTCATCATCTCGTCGATGACCGCCACGGCCGAGCGCGCGCAGTCGATCGATTTCTCGGAGCCGTATCTGAAAACGGGATTGTGCTTGCTCGTTGGAAAAAACTCTCCAGTGAACTCGCTGGAAGACCTGGATCAATCCGGCAAAACCGTCGCGGTGAAACTCGGAACCACCGGGCACACCTTTGCCACGCAGCGAATCAAGCTGGCCAAAGTGCTCGTGCTCGACAAAGAGGATGCGTGCGTGCTCGAAGTCGTCCAGGGAAAGGCGGACGCTTTCATTTACGATCAGATGTCCACGTTCAAGAACTGGCAGCGAAATCCGGAAACCACGCGGCCGATTCTCAAGCCGTTCCAGGAAGAGTCCTGGGCGGTCGGTCTCCGCAAAGGAAACACGGAATTGATGCGGCCGGTGAATCGGTTTTTGCAGGAGTTCCGAGCCAGAGGCGGTTTTGAGGAACTCGGAGACCGCTACCTGAAGGAGCAAAAGCAGGCTTTCAAGCACCTGGGGTTCCCGTTTTACTTTTGATCCCGTGGCCCTGCTCCGCATTTTCCGGACGCCGCCTGAGGCCGCTCACGCGCCCCCACCCTGGCCGTTGCGCCTGGTGAATTTCGCCGCGGCGTTCCTGCTGATCGTTCTCATCTTCTACTTCTCTTTCCATCAACTGAACTATCATTGGAACTGGGCCTCGATCTATCAGTATCGCCAGAAATTCGCGCAGGGGTGGATCACGACGATCTGGATCTCCGTGGCCGCGCTGGGGCTGAGCACGGGGATCGGCCTCTTTTTCGCGCTGGCGCAGCGCAGCCGCTGGCTGGCCTTGCGTTACTTCAGCAAGATTTACATCGAAGTGGTGCGGGGCACACCGCTGCTGGTCCAGATTCTGATCTTTTTCTACGTGGTGGCGGACGCCTTTCATATCGAGAACCGCTACCTGGTCGGCACATTGACACTGGCCTTCTTCAGCGGAGCCTACATTTCTGAGATCATCCGCGCGGGCATTGAAAGTGTCGGGAAATCCCAGTTGGAATCCGCGAAGGCCATCGGGTTAACGCGCGGGCAAACTTACCGGTTCGTCATTTTCCCGCAGACCTTGCGCCAGACGCTGCCGCCGCTGGCGGGCCAGTTCGTGTCCTTGATCAAGGACTCCTCGCTGCTCTCGATCATTTCGATCAGCGAATTCACGCTCAACGCCCGCGAAGTGAATTCCAGCACCTTCAGCACGCTGGAGAGCTACATCCCCCTGGCAATCGGGTACCTCGTTCTCACGTTGCCCATTTCGCTCTGGACGCGATATCTGGAGAAACAGCACCGGTATGAGACGTGAAAGCCCAGTCATTCTGCTTGACCCTGGGTGCGGAGTAGATCAGTGCCTCGCGCGCACAGCCACCCATGCGAGCTTGCCAAATTGCGATCCGGCTTCGATTCGTTCTGCCCTGCCTGTTGAGTGTCCTGATCTTCACTCAATCCGCGCCTCAAGTGCTCGGCCAGGGCTGAATCCCGGCCCGCCACATGTCGCTCAGTTTGGGCGCGGAGGGGATTTCGTATTTGGAACCGCATCATTGGGAAACGACGCTTTCGTATCGGTATCGTTTTATGGCGACGTGACGGTCATCTCCAACCGGCTTCACAATAGTGTTGCCGGGGTGGGCGACCTGAGGCTGGTAGGAAACACTTGGCTTTTCGACCCTGCGAAGCATCCGCAAGGCAATATTTCCTTTGGACTCGGCATGAAAGCGCCGACCGGCGAATCCGGGGGCGAAGATACGGTCCTGATCAACGGCGTCGAGACGGTTCGCCCTGCGGACACGTCGATCCAACCCGGCCGATGGCGGCTGGGGGATCGTCCTGGAATTGCAGGCCTTTCAAAAGATTTTCAAAAACACTTACGGATACGCTTCTGGGTTTTATCTGATCAACCCGCGGGAAAAGAGCGATACCCAGTTCACCACGGATCCCAATGTCCTTCTGTCCGTGCCCGACCAGTATCAGGGGCGCCTGGGCTTGTCCTACACCATCTGGCCCGAAAAGGGGATCGCATTGAGTTTAGGCGGCCGGGTGGATGGTCTGCCCGTGCGCGATTTGATCGGCGGGGCTGATGATGGGTTCCGCAGACCCGGATATTCGGTCTATATTGATCCCGGCATTTCCTGGAGCTGGGGAAAGAACTTCCTCAGTTTTAACGGGCCTGTTGCCGTCGCGCGCAGCCGCCAGCGGAGCATCCGGGATATCCTGGCGAGCGAACGGACCGGCCAATACGTTCATGGGGCGGGCGGCATTGCGGACTTTTTGCTCGTGGCCAGCTACTCGCGCCGATTCTAATGGCCGCGCCTGCTGTGGCCAGCCCGGCCTTTTCGACCGCCATACTTTGTTCTGATCCTCTTGTACTTTTCCTCCTCCCTGGCCAGGATCTCCGCAAAAGCCTTGGATGAGCGAAGGGACTTCAGATTCTCATCCTTCAGGAACAGCGGGTAGCAATTGAAACCATTGTCCACGGCCTCCTTAAACCAATAAATGGCTGCGTGGTCTTGTTCATGAGCGCGTAGGCCGAGGCGATGTTGTAGGCCGTGTGGTGAAAATGGCCGAAGCCTTTGCTGTGGCCGATGGCGTTGGTTATTTGCTCCTCCGCTTTTCCTTGTTCGCCTGCCTTGGCAAAGAGCATGGCCTGGACTCCGGCGAAGAGGCCGCCGATGTCCTCTGGCCGAGCGGCCAGGTATTTGTGAATTGTGATCCAGGCCTCGTTGGTTTTTCCCAGTTGAAATTGTGCCCAGGCGATGAGAGAGCTGGTGAATGGCGCCCGACCGACCGGCGCGTTTCGAAGCCCGTCATAAACAGCTAATGCCTCCGCATATTCCCCTTGCCAGAGAAGGGCCATAGCTCTGTACAGACGCCAATCATCATCGAGGGGATTGGTGCTTCTGGCTTGTTCGATTAACGCGATGGCCTCATCCAACAGGCCGGCATGGGCGTAAATCGGCAAGAGGCGCTGATAAGCCTCTTCCAACTGTGGATCTAGCTCCAGCGCCAGTTTTAGCTCCTCGATGGCCTGCTCGTGAGGAAAACCTTGGCCATGCGTCCAGAGGAAGTAGCCGCGAGCGGCGTGAGCGTCCTGGTGCTTCTCCGGATCGAACAGCCAGGCATTGCCGACCAACCGCACATCACCCAATCCACCGGCGCTCACGCGGTGCCGCGTCCCATCGTGCTCGGATAAACTGGCATTCTCAGCGTGCACGATCGGTGTCGGATTCAAGGCGCCTACGGGTGATGAGGAATCGACCGACACGTTCTATAAGCCCACCGGACCTCAGATTCGGCCTGTGGATATTGCCATTCAGCCGGGCGATGGAGGCTGGGGAATCGTTTTGGAGACCGTTGCCTACCAGAAGATCATCGACCGCCTTTACGGCTATGCGGCCGGCAGCTATCTGATCAATCCGCGCGAGCAAAACGACGCCTATACCACGGGTCCGGTCTATGGGGCGGTTCGCAACTTGTCAGTGCCTGACCAGTATTTGGGCCGCGCAGGGCTGAGCTACACGCTCTGGCCAGCGCAGGGATTATCGCTCAGCTTTGGCGGACGCATTGATGGGGTGCCGCCGCGGGATGCAATTGGCGGCAGCGAAGGATTTCGGCGGCCTGGGTTTTCCATCTACGTCGAACCGGGGATCTCCTGGGCTCGCGGGAAGAATGAATTCAGCCTTTTCACGCCTGTATTGATCGACGCCAACCGGCAGAGAAATATTTACGATGACCGCTACGGCGGCCATCAGGCCGGGGCTTTCGCGAAATACGTCATCATTGCCAGCTTCGCCCGGCGATTCTGAGTGCGGCAGCGGAACGGCTCCTGAGGTTCGTCATTCCATGATCCTCGAGCAGCGCGATGGCGAGCGTTTCATTGCGCTGCGCCAGCGCGCTGTAACCCACCATGTCGGTGAACATGATAGCGGCCAACCGGCGCTGTGTTGGGACGGCCTCAGGCATGCAGGCGGGATTTAGCACAAAGACACCGGGACATAAAGATTTGATTCGACTGTGTATGGTTCGCCTTAGTTGGCCGCACCGTTCCAACGTGCAACCCGCGCTCGCCTATGCTACGAATTCGGCATGAAGAATCCTTTTCCAGGGATGAACCCGTGGCTGGAGGACTTCTGGCGGGATGTCCATGCCAGTCTGCTGGTCTATGCTCGCGACCAACTAAACGGTGAATTGCCAGCCGACCTCACCGCTTCGGTGGACGAGCGTTTGGTCATCGACGTCGAAGAGGAGAAGCCACGCATCTACGTGCCCGACGTGGCGAATCAGCGAACCCTGGGACCATCCCGTCGGCCCGGCGCTGGGGCCTGGCGGCGCGGCCGTCGAGGCCGCCAAACCGATTCTCGTGGACCGCGGCGAACACAAACTGCGGCGCCTGGAAATTGCCGATTCCACCGGCCACATCATCACCGTGATCGAGTTCCTTTCGCCGTCGAACAAAACGGAATTCGAGCACCGTTTGCGCTGGGAAAGGAAGCGCAACGAGAACGTCGCGGCCGGCCTAAGTTTTGTGGAGATCGATCTGGTGCGAACCGGGGCGTGGACGCTGCCCGATCATGCGGGGCTGTTGCGCCTGCCGGGCGACCGTGTCAGCCACGTCATTTGCGTCACGCGGAGCGGCCTGCGTTGGCGGCACGAGTTTTACGTTTGTCCGCTGCGCGAACGGCTGCCGGTCGTCCGTGTTCCCCTGCGCCGCGGAGATCGGGACGCAGCCCTGGATCTGTAGGAGCTCGTGGACCAGAGCTACGAACGCGGACGATACGAGCGAAAAATCGATTACACCAAACCACCCGAAGCGCCGCTGGCTACACCTGCCGGAGGATAAGCGCGGCTCCCACGCAGTGAGCCTCTCCCATTGGGCGACCGCTTTCACGGAATGGTTCCAGGCTTGCGCGAGCTTGAACGAGTTTTTCTCCGCCGCGTCGATCAAAGCGTTTCAGTGTACCGTTTCCACTGCTTCTCCAGTTCAGCCATGAAGCCAACGAAACCCGGATCGTCCGGCTGCGGCCCGACGGTCGCTATACACTCAACGTAATCCCAACCATGTCCGTGAACATGATGGCGGCGAGCTTGCGCTGTTCGGTGGAGGCGGCGGGCACGGGTGACATTCTCTACCAAAGCCATTTCCAAAGGGGAATCCAAATTCACACACCCTGTGCAGACTGTGGGATTGGCGTCAGATCGACCGGGGAACCGTAGCGCAGATTTTCAATCTGCCGTATCGCCGATTTGCAATCGGCAGGGCGCCAGCAAGTCCCAGCGCGCTCGGACTGGGAGACGCCCAGCAGAATGCAATTCTGCGGTACGGCAGAGTGCAACTCTGCGCTACGAGCTTTGTCTTCCATCCTACGGACCAAGCAAGTATGTTCCTTCCCATCTCTCCGGCCCATGGCTAGCAAGCGTCCAGACGCGCGGTCCGAGTTCAATCCGGCGAAGCAGGCCGCCGAGACTGAGGTCGTCGCCGTCAGGATTTCGGCGGACGCCCTGGGGCTGCCGTCTGTTCCGGACCACGACCTGATCAGGAGAATTGGATGCGGAGCCTTCGGAGAGGTCTGGCTGGCGCGCAATGTGGTCGGCACTCCGCGGGCGGTGAAAGTCGTCCACCGGCGCAGTTTCAGCGAGGTTTACCCGTTCGACCGCGAATTCAATGGAATCCAGAAATATGAGCCCATTTCGCGAAGCCACGAAGGTTTGGTCGATATTCTTCAGATTGGGCGCAACGAGGCCGCCGGTTACTTCTATTACGTGATGGAACTGGCGGACACGGTCAGTCAGCAGTGTTCAGTAAGCAGTCATCAGTCTTCGGTTCCCGGCACTCCGTCGGCCCTGCTGAACACTGATCACTGCTCACTGATTACTGATTATTCGCCCTGCACCCTCCGCGCCAAACTCAAGACGCGCGGCGCGTTGCCGGCCGACGAAGTGCTCACCCTCGGTGTCAAGCTCACCGCCGCGCTGGCGCATTTGCACGGGCACGGACTGGTGCATCGTGACATCAAACCTTCGAACATCATTTTCGTGAACGGCGCGCCCAAGCTGGCGGACATCGGGCTGGTCGCTGATCTCGATGAGGCCCGTTCGTTCGTGGGAACGATCAGATTCATTCCGCCGGAAGGTCCTGGCACAGCGCAGGCCGACGTTTACGGCCTGGGGAAGGTGCTCTACGAAGCGCTCACCGGCCGGGATCGGCAGGAATTTCCAGCGTTGCCGGAAGAATTCCTTGGAACCGAGAGTCCGTTGGATGGTCGGTCACAGAACGAGAGCGATCCGGCATCGATGAAACGCCTGGTGGCCGGACTCAACCAGGTCATCTTGCGGGCTTGCGAAAGCGATCCTCGCCGCCGCTATCCCTCGGCCCAAGCGATGGGCGACGAATTGCATCGTTTGGAACGAGGCGAATCCATCTCGCGCACGCGAGGCTTTCGGCGGTGGTTCTCGCTGGGAAAGAAGGCCGGCCTCACGCTTTCAGCGATGGTGGGGCGCCGCGACCAAACCGACGTTTCATCCGGGATTTCGGAAGTCAACCATCTGGTCGAGAAAGGCCACGTTTGCGCGCTCGGCGCCACCCAAGAGCGGCTGCGCCAGGCGGCGAAGTACTTTGCTGATGCGGCGGCGCTGGCGCCGGGATTTCTTCCGGCGCTGGTCGGGCTGTTTCGAGTTCGGCTGTTGGAATTGACCGCGTTGCCGCAGCCACTCGGCGATACCGTCGCGAACATTCATCAAGCGGCCGCGAAACTGATCGAAGCCGCCCCGCATCTCGCCGAGAACCTAACGGCGGACTCGTTGCTCAGGTTCCTCGAAGGGCGATTGCCGGATGCGCTTTCGGCGGCTCAGACGGCCGCCCGGATGCCGTCCTGTTGCAAGCAAACGCGCGCTGTCGTGCACGCGTTGAACGGAGTTTTTCTGCTCAACAGCGGCCGGCCAGAGGCAGCGTTGCGCCATTTCAAGCTTTCCGAACGAGAAGTTCCAACGTGCGCCATCGTTCAGGTCTATCTGGGCCATCCCCGTTTCGTGCGGCGGCAATTTGATCTCGCTCTCGCTCAGTACCAGAACGCGGTCGAGTTGGAGCCGCGCCAGTGCCTGGGCCATTCGTGGAAAGCCAAAGTCCTTGAAGAGAAAAGTGAGATCCTGCAGGCGATCGAAGAATCCGAGCAGGCTGAGCTCCGCGCGCTTGAGGATGAAACCCGGCTCATTGCCGCCACGCCTTCGACCACCGTTGAAGCCATCACGGGGACTCACGAAAGATTACGCGAGTCCTTCCTACGGCAAGGCGTGGCCGGCTACTGGCGGCAGCGTCTCGAAAACGCGTTGAGCACGCCCAAGCCCAATGCGCACTACATCAGCACGGTTTTGGCGCGACTTGGCCAGGTGACCGAGGCTTATGAGTGGCTCGCCAAAGCTCTCGAACAGGGCGAATTGAACGGGTTGTGCTTTAATCTGTGCTGGGATCGGAGGGACAGGCGTTTTCGAAGGATTGCCAGTCAGGTTGGATTAGTATGACGCCGTGCCACAGCTCTATTGCCCACGTGCACGGTAGAATCTGACCTTTGAGTCCGGCGCGTTGACGTCAGGGATTTGCGCCAGGCCGTTGAGGTTGGTGACTGTAACCGCGCCGATGGGCGACCAGATCGTTAGATTGGTCGATGCCTCAATCTGATAGCGCAAGCCGCGACCCCCTCTCAGAAAAACTTCTGGCCTGCCACCGGTTGCGCCGATCTGCAGACGGGGTGGCTCGATGATCGTCAGCGGCTGCTTCGCGGCCACGTCGTGAAATTCCTGGACCAATCCGGACGGCCATTCGATACGGAGCGTGTCCACCGTGGCGGCGTCGCCCAGACCGAAGTGCGCGCGGAACAATTCCAGATGTTCGAGCTCTACGTCGGGCAAGCCTGGCCGGTGCGTGGCGTCGCGAATCTGCTGGGGGTCAGCGCGGGCCAAGTTTATCTGGCCAAGCATCGAATTGGCCGGTTGCTGAAAAAGGAAATCCAACGGCTCCGATCCAGGCGTTAGTCAATGAACCCGAAAACGGCAGTTGATTGGCACAGACATCACAAAGATCGCAGAGGAAACCAGTTGAGCGATCAGCGCCCTCCACCCACAGAGTGAATCGGTCTGTTCACTATAAAGGCCTGTCAATCTTTGTGTTCTTTGTGTTCTCTGTGGTTGAACTGCTTGTTCCAGGATGAATGAACCGGGTGAATCAGGCGGACCGGTTGGGCCTCTGCAAACTGGCGGCGCATGGTTTCGTCAGGAAGCGCCAGCAGAATTTGCTGCACGGACGCGGCAGCGTCTCGCGCCAGCCCATCGTCGCCGTCAAATTCCAGCAGAGTCGCAGCCACCCGCACAAACAGGGCCGGATCGCCGACCTTCCGCGCCATGCCCAGCGCCTGTTTCAAGCCGGCGATAGCCTCATGCTGGCGGCGTTACATCGTGGATGCGCTCATCGAGACGACGATTTCGCGGGAATATCCCTGGTGGATCTTCGACTGAGGAGCAACGAAGCCAGAGCCCAAATGCGACGCAACCCGCAGGGCCAGGGGTCTTTTGGCCAGCCGCTTCGTCGCTCGCTCGTTGTGGATCGGTGGATACACCGCCTCGCTCGCTCCTCGCGGCTGGCCAGAATCCCTCCTGGCAAAGTGTATTCTATCCCACGGTCTGATCAGTAAGCAAAACGAGCGTGACTCTGAGGGGGCGCTTTGTGGAAGATTCCCGCCGTGAAGTTGAGGTTGAACCAGGTCAGCAAAACATTCGATGGCCACCTCGCGCTGGATGCGGTCTCGCTGGCGCTTGAAACGGTCGGCACGTTGGCTCTCATCGGCCCGTCGGGGGGCGGGAAGACGACTTTGCTGCGGATTCTTGCGGGTCTCGAGCACCCAAACGCCGGGGAGGTTGTCATCAATGATCAAACCCTCGTATTCGAGGAAGAATCGCTTCTCCGGCATCGGAGATCGGTCGGGACGGTGTTTCAGGCCTTCAACCTTTTCCCGCATCTGACCGCCTTGCAGAACGTCACCTTGCCTTTGGAGAAGGCGCACGGGTATGCCCCAAAGGACGCGGCGGAAGTGGCGCGGCAGTTGTTGGCGCGGTTCCGTCTGGAGACGCACGCTTCCAAAAGGCCCGCCGAACTATCCGGCGGCCAGCGCCAGCGCGTCGCCATCGCCCGCGCCATCGCGATCAAGCCCAGATTGCTGCTCTTCGACGAACCGACTTCCGCGTTGGACCCGGAAATGACGGCGGAGGTGCTGGACGTGATTCGGGAATTGCGCGACGAGGGGCGCGATCTCGTTCTCGTCACCCACGAAATGGGCTTTGCCCGCCAGGTCGCGGACCAGGTTGCCGTGCTGGCGGAAGGACGGATCGTCGAGGTGGGCGCGGCGGCACGGGTTTTCGACCATCCCCAAAGCGAGCGCTGCCGGGAGTTTCTGGCCAAGGTTTTGAAGTATTGAGCCTGGAGTTGGGCCCACGAAACACACGAAACACACAAGACCAAACGAGTTGGCGCGGAAACGATCCGCTCTAACCGGGGAGCGTGTTTCCGGGTTCAATGCCTTCTCTTTTCGTGCCTTTAGGGTCTGTGCAAAAATAAATTCCGGTTTTGGCGGGAGCGCCGCCTGGCCGGATGCAAGGCGCGAGGAGGGAGCATCCCCGTTTTGGGGCTGTGACCGACGAGCAACGCCGCAGCCGGCCAGGCGCCGCCCCGCCCCGGAGGGCTGGGGCGATTTCGCTTTCTGGCTTCGTTTCTCCTCAGTCGCAGAGCCCTGGCTATGCTCCTTCGTCGTGCCTCGCCAGAAAGCGAAATCACCTCCAGCAAAACCGGAATTTATTTTTGCACAGACCCTTAGTGTGTTTCGTGGGATCAACCGCCTTTTCAAGGTTGAATTTCACTTGCCCGCACCGCGTGCCCGCCTATCTTGCGACGAACCAACCAGAGTTTTTATGCGACGTTCTCCTTCCGCGTTTCCCAAGATCGAGGCCCGCTTCCGCACCGCCTTTACCCTCATCGAATTGCTGGTCGTCATCGCGATCATCGCGATTCTGTCGGGCTTGCTCCTGCCCGCGCTGGCTCGGGCGAAGGAATCGACGAGAACCACGATTTGCCGAAGCAATTTCCGCCAGCTCATGCTGGCCGTGACGACCTATTCGATGGACTACAACGGCGGCATCCCGCGATTTCACAAATGGCTGTTCACAAAAGCGAACGACCTCACGACCGGCTGGCTTTATCCCTACTTGAAATCCAAGCCGGTGTATCTTTGTCCCACGGACCGCCTGGAATTGGCGCGGAAACGGATTGCCGGAACGCCGGGCGCCGTGCCGGCCAATTCCCCGATTCGCCGCGACTTCAGTTACGCCATGAATTGCTCGCTGTGCCACGTCAGCAATTTCTCGGCGTTCCTCGAACCGGCGAAGACGCTGTTGTTCATGGAGGCGACCATGGGACCCAACGACTACACCGGGATGGCTTCACCGAACGGCGGCACGCAGCCCGCGTACCGCCACAAGAAACGCGCCAACGTCATGTTCGCGGATCTCAGCATGGAGATGTACGACAAAAAGAAATTCGACACCGCGTCGCGCGTGACCCGTTTCTGGCAACCCAATAATCAGAATTCGCGGTAACTTCTCGTCCGGGTAGGGCCGCGCTCCACGCAGCCGTCGTCTCTCAAGAGGTCGTCTCCATGAAACCGAAAAATTCATGGGCAACCTTTCGCCGACAGATTAGCCTTTCGCCATGGATCCATTGCTCAAGTTGCTCCGGGAAAACGCCGCCGTGAAACCCTCGGCCCTGGCCGCGATGCTCAACCTGTCCGAACCGGAGGTCACGGCGAAGATCAAGGCCTATGAATCGGACCAAATCATCCTGGGTTACCGGACGATTCTCAACGAAGAGAAACTCGGCGTGGAAGTGGTGCGGGCTGTGATTGAAGTGAAGATCACGCCGGAACGAGGGGGCGGGTTCGACCGGCTGGCGGAGCGCATTGCGAAATACGCCGAGGTCAAATCGTGTTACTTGATGTCGGGCGCCTACGATTTGCTGGTGGTGGTCGAAGGAAACGGCTTGCGCGAGGTGGCCTCGTTTGTGTCCCAGAAGCTGGCGACGATCCAGGGCGTGCTTTCCACCGCCACGCATTTCATGCTGAAGCCGTACAAGGATCAGGGCGTGTTGATGACGCGCGAGCGCGATGAAGGCAGACTGGCGGTTACGCCTTAAAGAATATTCGCCGCCAGTTCCGCCAGCTCGGAGCGTTCGCCCTTTTGCAGTTCGACGTGCGCGGCGACGGCTTCCGAGCGGAACTTGCTCACGATGTAGTTGAAGCCGTTCGAGGACGAGTCCACGTACGGATTGTCGATCTGGTACGGATCGCCCGTGAACACGATTTTTGTTCCCTGGCCCACGCGGGTAATGATCGTTTTGACTTCGAGCGGCGTCAGGTTTTGCGCCTCGTCAATGATCATGAACTGCCCGGCGATGCTCCGGCCCCGGATGTAACTCAACGCTTCCACGACGATCAATCCGGAGCGAATCAAGTCGTGGCTCCGCCGGTGCTCGTGGCCCATGTTCAAATCCCCCAGCATTTCGAGCGTGTCGTGAATCGGTTGCATCCAGGGCGTGAGTTTTTCTTCGAGTGATCCCGGTAAAAAGCCGAGTTCCTTGCCCATGGAAATGGTGGGCCGCGCGACCACCAGACGGCGGTATTCGCGGTCGAGCACGGTCTTCTTCAATCCGGCGGCCAGCGCGAGGAGTGTTTTGCCCGTGCCCGCTTTGCCCATGAGCGTGACAAGTTTAATGCGGTCATCGAGCAGCGCGTCGAAGGCAAAGTGTTGTTCCCGGTTGCGCGGCTTGATGCCCCAGACGCCTTCCCGGGAGTCGATGATGGGAATGAGGCGCGCGCCGGTGACATCGACGCGGGTCAACAAGGTACGCTTGGGGTTGGTTTCGTCCGTCAGGATGCAATATTCGTTCGGCGAATAGCTGGCGCCGTTGTTCAAATCCATTTCGCCGTTGGCGCGGAACTGGGCCATTTTTTCGGCGCTGTTCTGTTTCTCGAACATGCCCGTGTAAAGATCCTTCAACAGGATGCGGTCGGACTCGTAATCCTCCGCTTCGAGGCCCAGGGCGTCCGCTTTGATGCGCAGGTTGATGTCTTTCGTAACCAGGATGGTGGGAATCTTGGGTTCGGCCTTCTGAAGGCTCAGGGCGAATGCCAGAATCCGGCTGTCGGCGGAACCGTTGTGCAGGCCGTTCGCGCCCTTTCGTTTGTTCACGTGGACGAGAATGCGGAGATGTCCGCCGTTGGCCAGGCCCACGCCTTCGCTCAACTGGCCCTGGCCGCGCAGGCTGTCGAGCGTGCGCGAGACGGTGCGGGCGTTCTGGCCCAGCTCGGTGGATTCGCGTTTGAAGCGGTCGATCTCCTCGATCACTTCGATGGGGATCAACACGTTGTTTTCCTGGAAGCTGAGGAGCGAATTGGGATCGTGGAGGAGGACGTTGGTATCAAGAATGTAGTTTTTCACGGTCGAACGATGCGGACTTGGCGGCAGCCATTCGCTGGTACCAAAGCTTGAGTCTCGTGTGCGGGCGCGGCAACGGGTAGTGGCCCGAGTAGAGAAAATTTCCCAGAACTCCGAACAAATCGAAATCGACAAAGCGCGGCCGCGCTTCCAGGAGAAAAGGTTTGTCGATCAACATTTCCTCAAAGGGGAGCAGCCGGCGGGCCAGTTCCTGGAGCAGTTCCTTCTGCTGCTCGCGCCATTGCTCCAGGCAGCCCCGGCCAAATTTCCGTTCTTTGTGGCGAATGAAGCGCAGCCGGTCCGAGACCGGCACCATTTCGCGGTAGTAAATGTCGTTCAGCTTGAACGCCGGTCCTTCGATCTCGCTCTCAATGAAACGCCAGAGGATGGATTGGACGCCCTCCCATTCGCGGGGGAACAAGCCGAGCTTGAATTTGGCATCCAGATATTTCGCGATGACTTGGGAATCGTCGCCGACCTCAAACACCACGGTTTTCCCGTCCTTGAGCACCGGCACCTGGTAATACCGTTGCCGGGTCAACCGCCAGACCCGCGAGCGGTCCCCATTGGGGATATTGACGACTTTGAAGCGGACGCCGGCGAACTCCAAGATTCGTCTCTGGACAATGCAGAAAGGGCTCCAGGGAAACTGAACCAACTCAATCATCGCGTGCTCGGAAGCTGCGGAAACAACAACATGAGAAAGAAGCTAGGCCGCGTTCGCTCGACTGACAAGGCCAAATCCACGGCTGAATCCAAAAAGGAGCGCGGGCAGCTTGCCCGCGCGGGCTGCCTGAAGCTCTCGAAGAAAGCCGGCGGGCAGGCTGCCCGCGCTCGTGCGCCTGAGATGGCGATTGGTCGAAGCGGTGAAAGTCCGCTTCTGTGCGGTGAAGAATCGTGCGGTATTGAACCATAACTGCGTCGTGGAAACACGGGGTGGAGAGCAATGGAACGAGAACGGCCAGTCCGTAACGCCGTTCGTCTGTCGAGGCGAACAAAGTGAACTCGATTCGGTCGGCGCGGATGGGCGAGCCTGCGAGCGCTGTGCGAAGCCTGTCGCGGAGGGTA